>JAMNZI010000084.1 GCA_023622385.1 Bacillota bacterium
AGAGCCTGGCAGGTATATAGCGGCCGAATGCGGCATATTGCTGGGTGAGGTATACGCCGTAAAGGAGGGCTACAATACCACTTATGTAGGAACAGACCTGGGATTCAACGTGCTTATCCGTCCCGCCATGTACAACTCCCATCATGATGTGGAGGTGTATGATCAAAATGGGCAACCGGTTAAAACGGACCAATACCAAAATACCACTGTGGTGGGCAACATATGCGAAAGCGGCGACATCATCACCAAAAACAGGCTTCTGCCCATCATCAAAGAAGGCTATATCCTCGGCATCATGGACGCGGGAGCATATGGCTACTCCATGGCCTCCAACTACAACAGCCGCTTAAGGCCGGCCGAAGTTTTGATAGACAAGAATGGCAATGATAGGCTCATCAGGAGAAGAGAGAACTTTGATGACCTTTTGAGCACCTTCAACTTCTAATGCCACCCGCAGGAGCTTTAGCCCACCCATCGTCATTTTATATGAAAACACTCGGCGAAAGATGGAGCGCAGAACACAACCGCCTGGTTAATAAGAAGAGTTACGTGGTATAAATAATTTGTATAGCATAGTAAATAGTATAGTAAAAATAGATAAAAATCCATACGCTACACCTAAAAGCATACCGCAAAACGGCCAGTAAGCTTTTTTAAAGCATTTGCCGCTCATGTATGAGAGCCTTGGGTAAAACTATTTCGAGAAGGATAAGAGGTGAGAGGTTTATGCAAACCGTTATCATTGCAGATACCTGTAGCGACCTCCCTTTTGAATACGTGAAGCAACACGACATCCCACTCATACGCTTTACGTACAATTTTAAAGGCACTGAATACGTCGATGACTTTGGTCAAACGATATCATACAAGTATTTTTACAACGCTATGAGGGATGGGGAGACTCCCACCACTTCGCAGGTCAACGTTCAAACCTACGCAGAAGCTTTCAGAAAATACGCGGCAGAAGAAAAGTCGATCATATACCTGTGCTTTTCGTCGGCCTTAAGCGGCAGCTACAATAACGCACTTTTGGCCCGGGATTTGGTAATGGAGGAATATCCCCACGCAGACATAACCGTCATCGACACCAAATGTGCATCTCTTGGCGAAGGGTTAATTGTGTACTATGCCATGGAAATGCTGGAACGAGGCGCATCCAAGAAGGAAATAATAAACTGGGTTGAACAAAACAAGCTGAAGATGCATCACTGGTTCACCGTCGAGGATCTGCAATATCTCAAGAGGAGTGGAAGGCTGTCGGGTACAGCCGCGTTTATTGGCAACATACTGGACATTAAGCCCGTACTCCACGTGGACAGAGAAGGGCGCCTTGTCCCGGTGCTTAAAGTAAAGGGGCGCAAGAAATCCATTCGGACACTGGTGGAAAAAATGGAAGAGCACATCGCCAATCCGGAACAACAGGTGGTTGCCATAAGCCACAGCGACTCAGAAGAAGATGCCCAATACGTAGCGGAGCTAATACGCTCAAAATTCCCGGTAAAGGATATAATCATAAATCAAATAGGCCCTGTGATAGGGTCGCACTCAGGGCCTGGTACACTAGCGGTATTTTTCCTGGGAGAATTGCGGTAAACTCTTCTCTGGGGAATCGCCAGCGCGATTCCCTTTTTAATTACATCTTTGCGGTATATTAATTTTTATAGGGAATCAAACAACTGGCTGCTATCGTCTCTTTAATGTACTTTTTGGCCGCAATAGGGGCAATATGCAAAGGAACGATGGAGTACGGCGCCACAGCTCGGGCATTGATTGCCGAAATAGGTCTGCACCTCTTCAAGCCTGTTTACGTCCACATCGGTGCTGTTCTTAAGCTCATCGACGTAGTCGGGAGGCACCCTAAAAATCCTGTTACAGCACCTGAACTTCATGTAGTACCTTTTGTTCCACTTAAATATCGGGATAAAGAAAAAGTGAAAATAGGTGTACTCCTCAATCAGTTCGCCCCTCGAGAGGCTACCACACTTGCATATGACATTGGGGTATTCCCTTACAACCCTTTGCTTGTCCTGTATACCGAATATTCCGATGAAGAACATCTCTTATTCCCTCCCGAAAAAGCTAGCATACATAATTATATTATACACCTAAGCGACCATCATGTGAATATAGCTTAGTTTGTAGCAAGTAAAAGTTTGCTTTTAATAAATTTTTTATTACACTATTTTCTCTTTACTACTTCTTTAGATAAAACGCTCATAAATAAAATTCTCCTTTCTGATTTATATTGTTAATTGTCATCA
>JAMNZI010000207.1 GCA_023622385.1 Bacillota bacterium
GCAGTAGGGGAAAAGTGGTTTGGAATTGGAGTTGAATGCAGCAATTTTATTTACGTCAGCGCAGGAATAGGAATAGGTACTGGTATAATCATTAACGGAACGCTTTACAGAGGTGCATCTGGATTAGCTGGCGAAATAGGGCATGTAACGATAAATATATATGACCAACTGTGCGGTTGCGGTAATATCGGCTGCTGGGAAAACTATGCCTCTGAAAGAGCGCTGTTGGATTACATGGAAGCTCAGCTGAAACAAGGGAAGGAGGATGCCTATATAAACAATGAAACTATAGGCGATTTAAACGCTTTGCGCATCATAGATTTTGCGCGTAGGGGGAGCTCTATTGCCATAGAGGGATTGAAGGAAATAGGCAGGAATCTCGGTATAGGGATAATAAATTTGATAAATACCTTTAATCCCGAGATGGTTATCATCGGAAATACGCTGTCTCTTGCAGAGGATATTATTCTACCCGAGATTTTGAATGAGGTAAGCAAAAAATGCTTTGTATATAAATATCACAAGGTAAAAATAAGAACTTCAACGTTGAACTTTCATGCGGGGGCCATGGGGGCCGCATCTCTTGTTATATCAAAGTTGTTTGCGCACCCCGAATTCTGACTTTGCAAGGCGAGTGGGGCATTTTAAAAGTTTGTCCAGGCGACTAATTATTTTACGATAGTTCATAATTAATATTAATAATAATATCTGCCATTGAATAAATGATAGAAAGGATGAAGGGTATGAAGGTAGTATTCAGGTGGTTTGGAGAAAACGACGATAGCGTAACCCTTGAACAGATAAGGCAAATACCCGGTGTGACTGGAGTGGTTTCTGCGCTGTTTGACATTCCGGTTGGAGAAGTGTGGCCTCTGGAAAGGATACTGGCGCTCAAAAAGAAGGTGGAGGACTACGGCTTAAAATTAGAGGTTATAGAGAGCGTTAACGTGCATGAGGACATAAAGCTGGGCTTACCCACCAGAGATCGATACATAGAAAATTACAAGGAGACCATAAAGAATTTGGGGCAAGCCGGCATCAAGGTGTTGTGCTATAATTTCATGCCAGTATTTGACTGGATACGCACCGATTTAGCCATGAAGTTGCCCGATGGATCGGAAGTAATGTCCTATGACGATGACGTAATCAGGAATTTAGACCCCATTGAGCTGATTAACGAGATGGAATCTGGGTCAAGGGGGTATTCGCTGCCTGGATGGGAGCCTTATCGGTTAAAAGAAATAAGGAGGCTGTTTGAGCTATATAAGGATGTCGATGAAGAAAAACTGTTTGAAAACCTCAAGTACTTCCTCGAAAATGTGATTCCGGTCTGTGAAAGGTACGATGTAAAGCTAGCCATTCATCCCGACGATCCACCATGGTCAATATTCAAGCTTCCGCGGATAGTTACTGATAAAGAAAATTTGGATAGAATAATCAACCTTGTGGATAGCCCTTATAATGGCATTACCCTATGCAGCGGTTCGCTGGGAGCAAATTGCAATAATAACATTCCCGAGATGGTGAGATATTTCGGTAGCAAAGGAAGGATACATTTCGCCCATATAAGAAATATAAAGATCGAAAGACCAGGAGTGTTTTATGAGACGTCCCACCTGTCTTGTGACGGTTCATTCGATATGTTTGAAATCGTGAAGGCCTATTATGATGTAGGTTTTGAGGGGTATATGCGCCCCGACCACGGGCGAATGATATGGGGCGAAAAGGCCAGGCCGGGATATGGCCTGTATGATAGGGCCCTGGGGATAATGTATTTGCTGGGGCTGTGGGAAGCCATTGACAAGATGAGCAGAAGATGAAAGGTGGAAATGGGGTGATGATCGGTGGATTTTAGCCAAAGCAGGGTTTATGAATGCTGGTTAAATTATGCGCATTTGCCTGATAATTTTGATGGGGAGTATAGAAGCTTTTGTAGTCATATTGTAGCCAAAAGCAAGCATCCCATTATAAACTCGGCTATTGAGGAGCTTAAGTTGGCATTTGCCAGATTTACCGGACAATCCCCACAGGTAATGGACTCTTATCCTGATTTCGATTGTGTATTCGTTGGTACTTGGAATGATGTAGATGACGAAGCCTTGAAGGTAGGCCACGAAAAATTGCCTGAAGATGGATTTATTATGAAAAAGTTTGAGCGCAATGGCAAAAACGTGCTGGCTGTAATAGGACAAAACGAAAAGGGAGCCCTATACGGGGTATTTCATCTTTTAAGGTCGATGTGCTGTGGCACACCTCTT
>JAMNZI010000073.1 GCA_023622385.1 Bacillota bacterium
TTCACAATCACCCCTGCATCTTTCTACAGGGGATATATATTCGACAAAAAATCCGAAAATCCTTTTGGTAATATATGTAATTTAATTGCCTGTTTTTGACATGCGGAGACTCGGATAAAAATTGTAGTTGCGATTTGTACTCATATTATCAACTACATTAAAATGCTGGATATGTGAGCTAAATTGATTCTATAAAGGAATATTTTGGTGGGTATATGCGGTTTAGGGTTAACAAAAAATATAACAGAAGCCATATGCTAGAAAGGGAGATGGTATGGGGAACAAAGGGAAGCTTTCTGTTATAGCTGTTTTGTTAACCCTTTTTATTTGCGGCGCAATGCTGATTGAGCATTGGAGAAGCCAAGATGCTGCCATCGAGACAATACTGTACTGGGGATCTACTGGCAGCAAGGTGATGGAGGTTCAGAGGAAACTCAAACAGTGGGGTTATTACGATGGCCCCATAGATGGGGTATACGGTGCACAGACCTTTGAGGCTGTAAAGCTTTTTCAAAGGAAAAATGGACTGAAAGTGGATGGTGTGGTGGGACCTCAGACGGCGGCAGCTATGGGCATCACCCTTACGGGCACTTCCGCTACCTCTTATCAGCCTTCGAGGGGTGGTGGAACGAACAGCAGTGGGGATTTGTACTTGCTGGCCAGGCTGGTGCATGCTGAAGCCAGGGGTGAACCATACATCGGGAAGGTGGCGGTGGCGGCAGTGGTGTTGAATCGCGTAAAGCATCCCTCTTTTCCCAACACCATTGCGGGGGTGATATATCAGCCGGGCGCTTTTACGGCCGTTACTGACGGCCAGATAAACCTAGCTCCTGATGAAGAGTCGTTGCGCGCTGCTAGGGATGCTTTAAATGGCTGGGATCCCACTTACGGTGCCATTTATTATTACAACCCAGCAAAAACTACCAGCAGCTGGATATGGTCGAGACCGGTGCACATCGTCATTGGGAATCACCGTTTTGCCAAATAAGGCGATGCTTTACACGCGAGGATCAATATTGGTGTGACAGGAGGCAAGGCGCATGAGCAGGTGGATACTTACGATAGCGTTGGCAGTGGCTTTGATAGCAGTGGGGGTGTGGGGATACAATCAGTATTTACAAAATTTGGAGTACCGCAACTATATGGAAAATCTGTATCAAAAATCGTTTTTTGAGCTAGTAGGGCAGATAGGCGATATAGAGACAAAACTTTCCAAGCTCATGGTAAGCGGAGATCAAAGCCAAAGCATGGTGCTGCTTTCCGATGTGTGGAGGCAGGCCGATGCCGCTCAGGTAAACTTGGGACAATTGCCTTTGGGGCATCTGTCCCTTATCAAGACTTCTAAGTTTATAAATCAGCTGGCGGATTATTGTTATTACCTTACTAAAAAGGTGGGGCGGGATCAAACAATCTCGACGGAGGAGATGAATAACCTGCAAAAGTTACATAACAGCTGTGCGCAGCTGAACGATGAACTTAAGTTGCTGGTTGATAACATCAATTCGGGCGGGGTAAAATGGGGCGAAATAAGGCGGACCAAGGTCAAGGAGCAGCTCGATGAGCAGGGCGAAAATCTGATTGAGCAGCAGTTTATCAGGATAGAGAGAACTAGCATTGATTATCCCACATTGATATACGACGGCCCGTTCTCTGAAACGCTTCAGCAAAGAAGGGATATCCGCATTCAAGGTGAGGCTATTGATCAGAAAAAAGCCAAGGAGATTGCCGTTGAGTTTGTGGGTAAGGATAGGGTAGCCAAGGTGGAAGATGCCCCTCAAACCACGGCTGATATAGAGACGTGGGGAGTGTATATAGAGCTGAAGGATGGCAAGGGGACCATCTTCGTCTCTGTAAGCAAGAGGGGCGGTAAGGTAGTAAATATGATCTCTGATGGGGAGATTAAATCGGCCAAGCTCTCCCTTGAAGAAGCACAGCGCAGAGCAGAAAGGTTCTTGTCTCAAAAAGGATACAAGTCCATGGTGCCCACTTACAGCCAGAAGTTTGACGGCACGCTAGTAATAAATTTCGCATACAAGCAGGACGATATCATAGTATATCCCGATTTGATCAAGGTAAAGGTGTCGCTTGAAGATGGAAGCATCGTTGGGTTTGATGCCCGTAACTATCTCATAGCCCATAAAGAGAGGGATATAGAGCCTCCAAAGCTGTCGCTTGAGGAAGCGCGGAAGCTGGTAAACCCCAACCTCGAACTGAAGTCCGAGGGGTTGGCCATAATTCCCACTGAATCGGGTGGCGAAAAGCTGTGCTATGAGTTTAAAGGTGAGTACGGAGGAGATAATTTCATAGTCTACATTGATGCAAATACTGGAAAAGAAGTAAATATATTAAAAATTATTGATACTGCCAATGGAACCCTGGTAATCTAGCCATATTTTTTGTAGCATAACGCGCTTTACGGCGGGGAAAACTATTATCAGCAAAGGACTAAAAAGTCTTTTGCTTTAAAAGGAGGTATTATCATGGCTAGAAGGCGCGGGGTAATGTCCGATAGGCTTAAGGAAGAGATTGCCAAGGAGTTGGGCGTATACGACATCGTCAAGAACAGGGGCTGGGGTGACGTGACTTCTCGCGACTGTGGAAACATTGTTGCAAAGGCTATAGAAATGGCCGAGAGGAGCATCAGCGGGACCAAGTAGCCATATAATACCAAAAGCTTAAGCGGAGGCTATAGCCTCCGCTTAAGCTTTTGGTCATGCCCTTGGGTTTTCCACCATCATTGATAAACAAATAAAATTCATATCGCAGCATATTTTTAAAGAAAATATTGATGAAATGCCGAATAATAATAGTTTAATAGGATGGGCACGACAAAATCCATACCTTTAAAGGAGCAATAAAAGGTGGTTGCAGCGCCAAATAAATTGTAGGCTTCTGATAATTGTGGTATAATACAATCATACATAAAACTGTCTTCATATGGTGCCCAAATAAGCTGTAGGTTTTGGTAGGTAAAGTGGCCGATGGGCTGAAGGAGGAAAGAAGGAATATGCCAGAAAAGTTAAAGATAGCCGTTCTTTTTGGAGGGCAATCAGGGGAACATGAGGTTTCGCTGATGTCGTGTGCTTCTGTGGTAAAAAATATGGACCGTGATAAGTATGATATATATTTTATAGGCATTACTAAAACCGGCAAATGGCTCCTTTTTGAAGGTGACGTGGAAGACATACAGAGCGGAAGATGGCAAGCCAGTTCCAGGCCCGTGGTGTTCCCTGGCGACCCTTCGTTCAAGGGGTTTTTTCTTGTAGACAACCCGTCCCATGTATACAGGGTGGATGTGGTTTTCCCCATAATGCACGGGCCTCATGCCGAAGATGGGACCATACAGGGGGTGCTGGAGTTAGCCAATATCCCTTATGTAGGCTGTGACGTGATGGCCTCTTCTGTGGCAATGGATAAGGCTATGGCAAAGGCCGTTTTTAAGAGCTGTGGTTTGCCCCAGGGAAAGTACTTAGTGGTATTAAGGCAGGAGTTTGAACAAAGGCCGCAAGGCATAATAGATGCCATTGAATCGCAACTGGGCTATCCCTGTTTTGTAAAGCCGTCCAATATGGGTTCCAGCGTCGGGATTACCAAGGCCCACGACAGGCAGGAGCTCATTGAGGGTTTAAAAGAAGCCGGGCGGTACGATAGAAAGCTGGTGGTTGAAGCTTTTATCAATGGCAGGGAGATAGAATGTGCTGTCTTGGGCAATAATAATCCTCAGGCCTCTGTGCTGGGGGAGATCATCCCATGCAATGAATTTTACGATTACAATGCCAAGTATTTCGATGATGGGAAATCGCGTTTGATCATACCAGCTGACCTCCCAGAGCAAAAGGCTCAGGAGATTCGTCAGCTGGCTATAAAGGCTTATAAAGCGCTGGATTGCAGCGGAATGGCTAGAGTAGACTTTTTGGTGGATAGAGACACTCTGGAGGTGTTTATAAACGAGGTCAACACCATACCGGGATTTACTAGGATAAGCATGTATCCTAAATTGTGGGAGGCGACGGGTGTGCCGTATTCAAAGCTTATAGATCGGCTAATAGAGCTTGCGCTAGAGAGGTTTAGGGAAAAGCATCCCGAGTGAAGGGAGACTGTGCGGTGGATCCAAGGCCTATCGGGGTGTTCGATTCGGGGTTGGGCGGGCTGACGGTGGTGAAGGAGTTGATGGCTCAGCTGCCCAACGAAAATATCGTCTATTTTGGCGATACGGCTCGCCTTCCGTATGGTACACGTTCTAGGGAGACCATCATCAAGTACTCCATGCAGTGCATAAGATTTCTTCTCACCCAGGACATAAAGGCCGTGGTAATCGCTTGTAACACGGCCAGTTCAATGGCCCTTGATACCGTAAAAGAGGTTTTTGATATCCCCATAATAGGGGTAGTCGGGCCCGGTGCAGCGGATGCCGTCAAGGCTACGCGAAATGGAAAGATAGGTATAATTGGCACTGAAGCCACGGTACAGAGCGGTTCTTACTCCAGGGCCATTGCCAGTATAAACGCCGATATACAGACCTGCAGTGTGGCCTGTTCCCTATTTGTGCCAATAGTGGAAGAGGGGTGGAGCGACACGCCAATTGCCTATTTGACTGCTGAAAGATACCTTGCGCCCTTGAAGGAATGGGGTGCAGATACCCTTATACTGGGCTGTACTCACTACCCCCTGCTCATGGATACAATTTCTAAAGTCATGGGCTTTGATGTGACGCTGGTGAACCCTGCGGTAGGGACGGTTCACGAGATAAAACGAATTCTACAGCAAAGGGACATGCTCAACGATAGCTATAATGAGCCTCAATATCTCTATTATTTGAGCGATTTTAGCCAGCGGTTTAAGCAGATAGGAAGCCGCTTTTTAAACAGGGAGATAGAATATGCTGGTAAGGTTGACATAGAAAATTATTAGTAAATTTGTCTAAAATTTGAGGAGGGGGAAATTATGAGAATAACCTGGTTTGGGCATGCTTGTTTCGGGTTGGCCTCGGACTCAGGGGTTACCATAATCACCGACCCTTTTGATGAATCTGTGGGGTACGAGTTGCCAGACGCACAAGCTGATATCGTTACGGTGAGCCATCAACATTTTGACCACAACTATGTGCAGGGTGTACCTGGGAACCCGGAGGTTGTCAGCGAGGCAGGTAATTTCTGCATAAAGGGCATACCCATAAAGGGGATAAATAGCTATCACGATGATCAGAATGGCAGTAAAAGGGGTACCAACATCATATACGTTTTTGACATAGATGGGATAAGGGTATGCCATTTGGGGGATTTAGGGCATGTTCTTGCTAAGGAGCAGGTCGAGCAAATAGGAGAGGTGGACGTGCTGCTCATACCTGTGGGAGGCACCTATACCATTGACGCCAATGGGGCGGCCAGCGTGGTTTCATCCCTTAAGCCTTCCATAGCTATTCCCATGCACTACAAAACAGACAGGATTGGTTTTCCCATCGACGGCGTCGATAAGTTCCTCCAGGCCGCGGGAGGAGGAACTTACATTGATGGCTGTACCCTGGAGGTTAAAAAGCAGGATGTAGAAGGGAAAGAGACCCGAATCTTAGTTCTTGATTACAAATCGTGATAAAAATCCTTGACAACGGGATTGAGTGGTGTATAAAATTGATGGTTGTAGAAATTTGCTGAAGCATGTTTCGGAGGGGGATAAGGTGGCTAAGTTTATTTTCATCACCGGAGGGGTGGTGTCTTCTCTCGGGAAAGGTATAACTGCCGCATCTTTAGGAAGGTTGCTAAAGAGTAGGGGGTTGAAAGTTTCCATCCAAAAGTTCGACCCCTATATTAATGTTGATCCGGGTACCATGAGTCCCTATCAGCACGGCGAGGTGTTTGTTACCGAGGACGGCGCTGAGACCGACCTGGACCTAGGGCATTACGAGCGGTTCATCGATGAAAACTTGAGCAAAAATAACAACGTGACTGCTGGAAAGATATATTGGTCGGTCCTTAACAAGGAGCGCCGAGGGGATTACCTGGGGGGCACCGTTCAGGTAATTCCTCATATAACTAATGAAATAAAGGATAGGATTTTTTGCGTGGCGCAGGAATCGAAGGCGGATGTGGTCATCACCGAAATCGGTGGTACGGTAGGCGATATCGAGAGCCTACCTTTTTTAGAAGCCATTCGCCAGATAAAGTGGGAAGTGGGACCAGACAACTGTATGTATATACACGTTACGCTGGTTCCGTATCTGGGAAAGGCGGGTGAACTGAAAACCAAGCCTACACAGCACAGCGTTAAGGAGCTACGCAGCATTGGCATTCAACCTGATATAATAGTGTGTAGGTCTGTAAAGCCGCTTAGCCTGGAGCTCAAAGAAAAGATAGGGCTGTTTTGCAACGTAGAAGCCAGGCAGGTGGTACAAAACCTGGATGCCGATAATCTTTATGAAGTACCCCTCTTGCTTAAAAAAGAAGGGCTGGATGACTTGGTGATTGAAAGGCTGAAGCTCGACTGTGGACAGGCTGACCTCAATGAATGGTGCCAAATGGTCAAGCGTATGAAAAATTTAAGAAACAAGGTGACCATTGGACTGATAGGGAAATATGTTGAGCTTCACGATGCATATCTCAGCGTGGTAGAAGCCCTTTCGCACGGGGGCCTTTATCATGATACCGAGGTTGAAATAAAGTGGATCCATTCTGAACAGGTATACAGGGATAACGTGGATGCGTTGCTGTCGGATGTAGATGGGGTACTAGTACCGGGTGGTTTTGGAGACCGAGGGATAGAAGGCAAGATGTACGCCAGCCAATATGCCAGAGAGAATAAGATACCTTATTTTGGCATATGTTTGGGTATGCAGCTGGCTGTGGTAGAGTTTGCGCGAAACGTGGTAGGGCTTACTGGGGCTCACAGCACTGAGTTTGATCCGTATACCCCCTATCCTGTGATACACCTCATGCCCGAGCAGGAGAAGGTGGATTCGAAAGGAGGAACCATGCGGCTGGGGGTCTACCCGTGTAAGACCTTGGAAAACACGCTGCTGAGGAAAGCCTATGGGCAGGAATTTGTAGAAGAGCGACATCGCCATAGATATGAGTATAACAACAGCTTTAAAGATACGCTTTTATCCCATGGACTTATTGTATCGGGCATTTCGCCGGATAACAGGTTGGTAGAGGCGGTGGAGTTAGCTGACCACCCGTGGTTTGTAGGCGTGCAGTATCACCCCGAATTTAAATCCCGTCCCAATAGGCCTCATCCTCTGTTTAGGGATTTTATAGGGGCTGCTCTGGCATACAAGAATCGTAAGAACAGCAATATGCAGTGATTTTATATAATTTTTGTATAACCCTACTAATTTTAAGTAGGGTTTTTTTGTGATTTTTTTTCGTTGACGACGGAAGGCTTTTGGCTTATGATATCTATAAGCTGCTCATAATGCCATATTGCCGGTACCCTTGGATGCCTTTCAAATCTACTTTCTCATGTGGGAAAGTTTGCGTTTGCATACAAAAGCTTATGGAGTTTTGTTTATCTTGCTTTTGTAAGTTTATATAAAAATAAAATGGCATTTTAGATTCAAAAGCGTGGCAAGGGGTATATATATAAAAGTCTATAAGTGTAGTTGTACATTTGGGCTTTATATGTTGTGAAGCAGTGTTTTCTATGCTGTCATGTTAGTCGTGTTAATTATTTTGTTTATTGAATTTGAGGCATGCTGTATGAAAGACGGGAAGCTGGGAATAATATGGAAGTAGAACGTATTCCCGTCGGCATTTATAAACGCATCCCTTAAGTTCTTGTTATTCCGTATATCTTAAACGTATAAACCGTTTGATCTGGTAGTTGCAAGAAGCTCCAATTCTTATACGATGGAGATGAATTGCAGATTGATCGAAACGCCCCGCATTGACGCCAGAGGGGATAGATTTGCTATCTACTTTTGTTGGCGCATTTGAAGCAAAAATCCTAAATAGAAAGCGAGGAGAAAGGAGTTTGGATTTGAGCAATTTGGATTTGAACAATTTAGAAAACAACAACATATTTGAGCTCAGGGAATTTGGCAAGGAAATAGGGGTAAAGGGCGTTACTAGGTATAGAAAAGCTGAACTCATTGAACGTATAAAAAAGAGGCTTAGGGAGTTGGCTCAAGAGCAGCAGCGGGAGTGGCTTGCTAAAAATCAGGAACCACAAAGCGAACAGCTCGAAGGGCAGGAGGTTCAATCTCGGTACCAGGATGCTGAGCAGATAGCACGGCAGGAAAATGAGCAAGGGCAGCCCCAGCATGAACAACAGCAAATTGCCCAGCTTGGGCAGGAAGACCAAAGTGTGCATCAGGAGCACGAAGAGAAGCGAGCTGATCAGCAGTTTGAGCAGAAGGAAGAGGCTGTCCAGCTGCAGCAGGAAGCTGCTCAGCCTAAGCCTACCAGAAGAGGACGACCCAGAAAGAAGAAGGAGGCTGCTCAAGAGAAAGATACAGCTGATGGGGCTAGCCAGCAGCTGCATCTGCTTGACCAGGCAGAGCAACCAACAGAAAAAGCACAGGATGTGGTGGAAATAGATTCAGAGCGGCATCCCCATGTGGTGAAACAGGAAGCCGATGAGGAGGTACGGGAACAAAGGGCCGTGCAGCAGCCTGAGAGGGGAGAAATGGCAGAAAAGCAGGTGGAGCCAAAGGAAGAGCGTGGGGTTCAGGAAGATGAGCAGCCAGTTCAAGCCAGGGAGCAATATCAACTTCAAGAATACGACGATGAAGAGAGCGATGAGAAGGAGAGAGCTGCTGCGGCCCGCAAAAAGGAGGACTTGCTTGAGAAGATCATTACTGACAAAGAGGAATATGAAAGACAGGTTGCCTACGCGCGTAAATACTTTAATACATCTAATCCTGCTGTGCCCATTCTGCTGAGCACTGGGGAGTGCGGTGATGCCAAAGGCGTACTAGAAGTGCTGCCGGATGGGTACGGATTTTTGCGCGCTGAAAACTATATGCCCGGCAGCAAAGACGTATATGTTTCCCAATCGCAGATACGCCGTTTTAACCTCAAGACCGGCGATTTGGTGGAAGGCAAAACCCGCCCTGCAAAAGAGGGCGAAAAATTCCAAGCCCTTCTTTATGTGACTGCTGTCAACGGCGAAAACCCCGAAAAAGCTACCCAGAGAAAGCCTTTTGATGAGCTGACGCCCATATTCCCCAATGAGCGCATAACGCTGGAGAATCCCAGAAATCCCAAGGAACTGGCCACGCGGCTTATTGACCTTATAGCTCCTATAGGCAAAGGGCAAAGGGGGCTGATCGTATCGCCTCCAAAGGCAGGAAAAACCACCCTGCTCAAAAAGATTGCTGACAGCATTGCCACTAATTATCCTGATATCTACCTCATAGTGCTGCTTATCGACGAGCGCCCCGAAGAGGTTACCGATATGCAGCGATCCATAAAAGGGGATGTGGTGTATTCTACATTTGACGAGCTGCCCGAACATCATACAAAAGTGGCTGAGATGGTTTTAGAGCGCGCTCAAAGGCTGGTAGAGCATGGTAAAGATGTGGTAGTGCTGTTGGATAGCCTTACCCGCTTGGCTCGTGCTTATAACCTTACCGTTCCAGCAACCGGAAAGATACTGTCGGGCGGTATTGATTCGGCGGCGCTCCATAAGCCTAAGAGGTTCTTCGGTGCAGCACGTAATATTGAGGGGGGTGGAAGCCTTACCATCATTGCCACCGCTTTAATCGATACCGGAAGCCGCATGGATGAGGTAATATACGAGGAGTTTAAAGGTACGGGTAATATGGAAATCCATCTGGATAGAAAGCTATCCGAAAAGCGGATTTTCCCAGCTGTAGATATCTTCAGATCGGGTACACGAAGGGAAGAGCTGCTCCTCACCCAGAGGGAGCTGGAATGTGTATGGGCTATACGCAAGAATTTAAGCGAAGGACGGCCGGACAGGGTAATCGAGGTGATAATCAACGACCTGATGCGTACCAATTCCAACGAAGAGTTTATAGACCTGATGTTAGAGCACTTTGAAAAGATGGAAAAAGAGGGCTATTTTGCCGACCGCGAGAGCTATTACAGCTATCGCTAAAAAGTGATACAGC
Source organism: Bacillota bacterium (assembly GCA_023622385.1). Taxonomy (GTDB): domain Bacteria; phylum Bacillota; class Clostridia; order Caldicoprobacterales; family Caldicoprobacteraceae; genus Caldicoprobacter. Next base: position 10,070 of record JAMNZI010000073.1, read on the forward strand.
GGGGTATGGGTAAACTATGATAAGCGTAAGGCTACGGTATAGAAGATATTTAACGACCATAGCATGGGTAGTGTTGGTGCTCCTGCTGGTGCTCTTGATGCTCATCAAAGTTCTACCTTATATGGCTCCTTTTGTGGTAGCATTGTTTGTAACTTTTATCATTGAACGGCCGGTCAGATTTTTGACGACTAAGCTCAAATTGCCTCGGGGGGTAGCGGTGGGCATAGTCCTCTTCTTTTTTACCCTGGTTACGGGTGGGATTTTGATACTCATATTTTCGGAACTGGTCAATGAGATATGGCGCTTGACCAGGGAAATTCCCAGCGCTCAGGGGGTTAAAGGATATATCGACATGCTGTTGGGCAGGGTGCAGAATTTGTATTTGAGCCTGCCTGCTGAGTTTGAAAGTACTATCAGAGACAGCCTTGGGTCTGTGGTGGGGAGCATATCGACATTCTTACAAAGCCTGTTGAATTACCTGTTGAACATGGTAAAGTTTTTGCCTCAGCTGTTTTTCTTCATAGTGATATCCCTGGTGGCCTCCTTTTTCATGAGCAGGGACAGGGAAAAGATATCCAGGTTTGTCTATAAGCAGGTGCCGGAGGGATGGAGAAACAAGATTCGCACGGTGAAAGAGGACCTTTTTACCGCACTAGTGGGTTTTATCAAAGCGCAGTCCATCCTCATTTCGGTTACCTTTATCGAGCTGCTAATTGGATACAGCTTGATCGGCGTCAAATACGTATTTTCATCTGCTCTCATAACGGCGGTGGTGGATGCCCTGCCGGTATTGGGCACCGGTACCATACTCATTCCGGCTGCGGCTGTTAACCTAATTATGGGCAACGTTACAAGGGGGTTTGCCTTTATAACCCTTTATATCGTGATGTTGATAGTCCGCCAGTTTTTAGAGCCTAAGGTTGTAGGACAAAGCCTGGGCTTGCATCCCCTTGTTACCCTAATATCCATATATGTGGGGCTTAAGCTTTTTGGAATCATAGGTCTGTTTGTGGGCCCCATCGTTGTATCTATTATAAAGGCTTTACAAAAGGCCAGGATTTTACCTCAGTGGAAGACGTAAAGGAGAAATTATAGAGCTTTAGGCTGGGTTATTGCGAAACGACCGAGGGAGGAAAAGGAGGCAGCCAATAACTGGTTATGGCTGAAAAACGTCTTGAAATTCATGTTCCCTATATGCTATACTGTAGTAGTTATAAAAGGGTTGCAATTATCAACGAGAGAGGTGACTGTGATGAAGAAAGGTATACATCCCGAGTACGGGGAGGCCATAGTGAGATGTGCATGTGGTGAGACATTCGTTACCGGCTCTACCAAAAAGGAGATCAGGGTTGAGATATGCTCGAAGTGCCATCCTTTCTTTACCGGTAAACAGAAGCTGGTAGATACGGGAGGACGTGTGGAAAGATTTAAGAAAAGATATGGTCTGACTAGCGACCAGGTGTGAATTCCACAAAACAGTGCAGATTGGGGTTATACCCTGGTCTGCATTTTTGTTTGTTATAAGGGGTGTAGTCAATGAAAAAATGCGATATAGGGGGGCAAGCGGTATTAGAAGGGGTGATGATGCGCGCTCCTTCTCGCTTGGCTATAGCCGTTAGGCGCTATGACGGTGAGATTGTAGTGCACAGCCAGCGGTTGTCTTCCCTAAAGGATAAGCATCCAATTTTTAAGTTGCCGGTCATAAGGGGGGTTATAACTTTTGCAGAGACCCTGATGGTGGGGACAAAGTCCCTTATGGCTTCTGCAGAAATGTATGGTGACCCAACTGCTGCACGAGAGTACCGGCCATCAAAGGTTGAAAAGTTTGTAGCCGATAAAACCGGCAAAAAGGTGGAAGACGTGATGACGTGGTTTGCGCTGTTGTTGGCCGTTGGTTTGGCGATAGTGCTGTTCACGGTTGTTCCTGCTGTGCTGACAGGACTGCTCAGAGAAAGGATGGCCAATCGCCTCATGCTAGGATTGATTGAGGGGATAGTAAGGCTTGCTATATTCATCGGTTATATTGTACTGATGACCAGAATCAAAGATATACAGCGGGTCTTCCAATATCATGGTGCAGAGCACAAGGTCATCCACTGCTATGAACACGGTGAAGAGCTGTCAGTAGAAAATGCCAGAAAGTACAGCACCCTGCACCCCAGGTGCGGTACGGCGTTCTTGCTGGTGGTGATGGTGGTGAGCATCGTAGCATTTTCAGCGCTGGGCTGGAATAACGTGATATTGCGCATCTTAATAAAGCTATTGTTGTTGCCTTTGGTTGCTGGCGTCTCATACGAGATAATAAAGTGGGCAGGAAAAACCAGCTGGCCGGGGGTAAAATTCATCATGTTCCCAGGGCTTATGCTGCAAAAGCTGACCACCCGGGAACCGGATGATGCCCAGCTGGAAGTTGCCATAAGGGCTTTTGCGCAGGCCGCAGCATTGAGCGTCAAGGGGGCTGGAGATGCAGCTGAAGGGAATGGAGGTATTAAGGAAGGGACAAAAGATTTTAGAGTGCCATGATGTCCCGTCATCCAGGTTGGAAGCGGAGCTTTTGATGGCCTATATGCTGAAGTGCCAAAGACACGACCTGTACCTCATGAGGGACTGGAAGATAGATGGCGCTCAGGCGCAACGATTCTTTGATCTGATATACAGGCGTTGTGAGGGATGCCCCATTCAGTATATAATCAACAAGCAGGAATTCATGGGGCTGGAATTTTATGTTGACCAGAGAGTATTGATACCCCGTGCTGATACTGAGATACTGGTGGAGCATGTGATTAAATGGGCATCTCAAGAGGAGGGATCCGTCCGGATACTGGATGTTGGTACGGGGAGCGGTGCAATTGCCGTAAGCCTTGCATTTTTTTTACCTCGAGCTCGTATAACTGCTGTTGATATTTCGGCCGGTGCATTGGCTGTGGCAAGGCTTAATGCTTGCCGGCACGGGGTTGAAAATCGCATAGTCTTTCTGGAGGGAGACTTATTTTCGCCCTTGTATGGCCATTCTGGTGCCCAGCTTTTTGACGTTATCGTATCCAACCCGCCATATATACCCACGCAGGAGATCGAGGGCTTGGAGCGGCATATCAGAGATTACGAGCCACGCATTGCCCTTGATGGGGGGCACGATGGTTTAAAGTTTTACAGCCGTTTAGCCAGGGAAGGGTTAGACTGGTTAAAGGTAGGGGGATTATTGGCGGTTGAAGTAGGGTATGGCCAGGCTCGAAAGGTCAAATCCATACTGGAGAGCACGGGGTGTTATGTAAATATTGCTATACAGGAAGATTTAGCGGGTATTGAGCGTGTGGTCTCAGCTATACGTCGCTGAAGCGACTATGCCAGTAGGTTTTTAAACTGGGTATTGTTATGGTCAAGCCGTCTTTGGTTTAATTTTAAGAAATTGTATTAAAAAGGGGAAGAATGTATGCTGGATAAACTGGAGTTTATCGAAAGAAGATACGAAGAATTGAGCAAGGCAATTGCAGATCCAGAAGTGATTGCTAAGCAAAACGAGTGGAAAAAACTAGTAAAAGAGCATGCTGAACTTGAGGATATCGTGGTGAAATATAGGGAATACAAAACAATAGAGCAGGATATGGCGGTGGCCCGTGAAATGCTAAAGGAAAAGCTGGATGAGGAGTCTTTGACTATGCTTCGGGATGAGCTGGACGCCCTTGAAGATAGAAGGGAAAAGGTGCTCCAGGACCTCAGGCTCTTGCTTCTTCCTAAAGACCCCAATGACGAAAAAAATGTCGTTATGGAGATACGGGCTGGGGCAGGCGGGGAGGAAGCGGCCCTTTTTGGAGCCGACCTTTTTAGGATGTACAGCAGGTACGCTGAGCGTAAGGGCTGGAGGATAGAGGTCATGAGCGCCAACTACACAGATATGGGCGGAGTGAAGGAGCTCATATTCGTGGTTGAAGGGGAAGGGGCTTACAGCCGCCTTAAATACGAGAGCGGAGTCCATCGAGTGCAGAGGATACCCACCACCGAATCGGGTGGCAGGATCCACACCTCCACCGCTACTGTGGCCGTGCTTCCAGAAGCCGAAGATGTTGAGGTGGAAATAAATCCCGACGATTTGAGGATCGAGGTTTTCAGATCATCGGGGCATGGAGGCCAAAGCGTCAATACTACTGATTCGGCCGTACGCATAACCCATATTCCCACAGGTATAGTGGTTACATGCCAGGATGAGAGGTCTCGTGTGCTTGACGCCATTCAGAGGGAACGGGAACAGGAATATGCCCAAGCCAGAAAGAGCCAGGTGGGTACCGGCGATAGGAGCGAGAGGATACGCACCTATAATTTCCCCCAGGGGCGCATAACAGACCACCGGATTGGGAAGACCATCTATAATTTGGAAGGTTTTTTGGACGGAGACATGGACGAAATCATAAATGAACTCATAATAAATGATCAGGCTGAAAGACTTAAGAATACCCAAGCGTCCCAGTGAATACAATTTTTATAAAAGCTCTATGTTTGGGGATGATTTGGGTTGGATGAATTGCTGTTTAGCTGTGCAGTGGGCACAGCTGCTGGGATTGTGGGTACCGGCTTAGGAGGGCTCATCGGGTTTGTCTTAAATAATCCAAGCAGGCGATTTCTAAGCACCTTATTGAATTTTTCTGCCGGGCTCATGATAGCGGTGGTATGTTTTGATCTTTTACCTGAAGCTTTTAAAATAGGAGGGTTTGGTGTAAGCATAGTAGGAGTGTGCTTAGGGGTGGTCATAATTATAGCCTGCGATGAGGCCATAACCTCCTGGAAGAGCTTTTATGGAAGGAACAATCGAGCTTCTATGGGCCAGTATATAAAGACCGGCATATTGCTAGGGATAGGCATTGCGCTTCATAATTTCCCTGAGGGTTTAGCTATAGGATCAGGTTTTACGGCTATGAAGTCTTATGGCGTGGGGCTCAGCCTGGTCATAGCCTTCCATGATGTCCCTGAGGGCATTGCCATGGCTGCTCCTATGAGAATAGGCGGCATGGGCAGGTGGAAGGCCTTTTTATCTGCCGTTATAGCCGGAGTTCCTACAGGCATTGGCGCGCTGGTGGGGTATTTGTTGGGCGGAATATCGCCTTATTTTATAAGCCTGTGCCTGGGGTTTGCCGGTGGTGCAATGTTATACATAACGTGTTTGGAGTTGGTGCCGAAGTCCATGGACCTGTACAGGGGAAGAGTCCCAGGGCTGGGCCTTATAATGGGAGTGATAGCGGGAATCTTGGTGTCTTCTCTGCTTTGACATGGAGCTATTTTGTGCCTTAATAGGGCGTGGCATGTTTAATTAGATGGATATTAAATTACGCCCTTATGTGAAAGGAGAAAGGTACAGTTGGAGACCAGGGTACTAAAGATAAACGATGCCGAAAGAGATTGCAGCGCTATACTGGAAGCTGCCAGGCTTATACAGGCTGGAGAAGTAGTGGCATTTCCTACTGAGACGGTATACGGCCTGGGCGCCAATGCTTTGGATGCGGCCGCCGTTCAAAAGATCTTTGAGGCAAAGGGGCGTCCCTCAGATAATCCCCTCATAGTCCATATTTCAAAGTGCCAGGATGTGGACAGGCTGGTAAGGGAATTGCCCCCCGCGGCAAGCTCCCTTATGGAGCGTTTTTGGCCAGGTCCCCTTACCATGATCTTTAAGAAGTCTCATCTTATACCCGATACAGTGACAGCTGGTCTGGATACCGTGGCCATCAGGATGCCGCGACATCCGGTAGCTTTGAAGCTTATAGAGCGCAGTGAGGTGCCCATTGCCGCTCCCAGCGCCAATAGGTCGGGCCATACCAGCCCTACCATGGCACAGCACGTCCTGGATGACCTTGGTGGTAGGATTCCCCTTATACTGGATGGAGGAAGGTGTGAGGTGGGACTGGAGTCCACGGTTTTGGATATGACGGCCGAAGTTCCCACCATTTTGAGGCCCGGCGGCATCACGTACGAGATGTTGACGCAAGTATTGGGGGAGGTAAGGGTTGATGATGGCGCTTTAAAGCCGGTTAAGGGGCAACGGGTCAAGTCCCCGGGGATGAAATATACCCATTATGCGCCTCGCGCCCAGGTGGTGGTGGTGCGAGGGGAGCTTGATCAAATGGTGGACAAGATAAACGCCATGGCACAGGAATACATGAAACAGGGCATGGAGGTAGGAATACTCGCCACCCATGAAACAAAGGATTATTATAAGGAGGTTAAAGTACTGGTATTGGGCAGCCGTACACAACCTGCTGTGATGGCTTCCAATCTGTTTTGGGCTTTGAGGCAGTTCGATGACCTGGGAGTGGACATCGTGTTGGCTGAATGGATAGAGACAAGGGAAGAAGGTTTGGCAATAATGAACCGCATGCTGAGGGCGGCTGCTTTCCGAGTGGTTGATGCGTAAAGTTTATCGCTGAGGGAGGTTTTATGGTTGACGACGGTTTTGTTTGTGTGTACAGGTAATACTTGCCGGAGTCCCATGGCAGAAGCATTGTTTAAAGACTTAGCTAAGAAGAAAGGGATTAGCAGCGTAAAGGCCGTCTCTGCAGGCTTGGCTGCTATAGCAGGGGACAAGGCTACACCCCAGGCTATTGAAGTTATGAAGCGGAGAGGAATAGACTTAAGCGGTCACCGGGCCAGAAATGTGGATGCATCGCTCATTGGAGAAGCCGACCTGATACTAACCATGACCCACCGCCACAAGTCCATATTGAGCAGTATGTATCCCCAGGCCGCATCCAAGATACATGTGCTTAGAGAGTACGCTGAAGGGGGGGCGATTAGAGGAGAGTCGGCGCAGATACTTGATCCTTTTGGTCAGCCGGTTGAGGTCTATGAAAGCTGTGCTCGTCAGCTGGAGGAGGCCATTGAAAAGCTGATGGAAAGGCTGGAAGCCTAATTTTTTATTGCAATTACCAGATGGATTAGGTTATAATATTAGAGAATGTTTTTGGGGGTATTATGGTGCTATGACGGCACAGAGCGATAGTAAAAATCTTAAGAAAATTGTCGGTTTGGCAGCAGCTGATTTGGTGAAGGATGGTATGACGGTCGGGATTGGGACAGGCAGTACGGCTGCCTTTTTTATTGAGGAGCTGGGTCGAAGGGTTAGAGAGGGCTTGTCCATCCGCGGCGTGCCAACATCCTATCAAGCCAAGCTTATGTGTTATCGGCATGGAGTACCTTTGCTTGACCCTTCGTTGGTGGACAAGTTGGACATCGCCATTGATGGCGCTGATGAGATCGATTACAGCTTGAACGCAATAAAAGGTGGCGGCGCTGCCAATACCATGGAAAAAATTATAGCCACCATGGCCGATGAGTTTGTAATAATAGTGGATCATTCTAAGCTGGTGGAAAAACTGGCTGTGTCTTTTCCTGTACCGGTAGAAGTTATTCCGGCAGCTCTTAGCTTTGTGATGCGAAGGGTTAGAGAAATTGGCTCCAGACCTGAGCTCAGAATAGGGGTCAGAAAGGCTGGGCCAGTGGTGACCGATAATGGCAATTTTATAGTAGACCTGTATTTTGATGAAGCGCCTGATGTATACCGGTTAGATCGTATGCTTAAATCAATACCAGGAGTGGTGGAGACCGGCCTGTTTTTGGGAATGGCGCATAAAGCTTTGGTTGCATGGGAGGATGGAGTGGAAGTGATGCTGGCAGGTCAAAAGGATTAAATGCCATACCGGTAACCACGTCACGTAGAGTTTAATAATAAAGGGAGAGATAAAATGAGTAGAGTGCACGTTTTAGACCATCCGTTGATTCAGCATAAGTTGTCCCTCATCAGGGATAAGGAGACAGGGGCTAAGGAGTTCCGAGAGTTGGTGGCAGAAATATCGCTGCTTATGGCTTATGAGGTCACCCGTGACCTGCCGCTCAAAGAGGTAGAGATAGAGACTCCGGTGGCCAAGGCCACAGCCAAGGTCATATCCGGCAAGAAGCTGGGTATTATACCCATTTTAAGGGCAGGGCTTGGAATGGTGGACGGCATGCTCAAACTCATTCCGGCAGCTAAAGTGGGGCATATTGGCCTATATCGCGATCCAGAGACTCTAGAGCCGGTGGGCTATTACTGCAAGCTGCCTTCAGATGTCGAAGAGAGGGAGCTTATAGTAATCGATCCCATGTTAGCTACCGGAGGTTCAGCATCTGCGGCTTTGAGGCTGATAAAAGAAAAAGGTGCCAGAAGCATAAAGTTTGTTTGTTTAATAGCCGCTCCCGAAGGAATTGAACGCCTACAACGAGAGCATGATGATGTGGACATCTATGTAGCTGCTATAGATAAATGCCTCAATGAACACGGATATATAGTGCCCGGCTTGGGGGATGCTGGAGACAGGTTGTTTGGGACCAAGTAATTTCAACGGTATTGGTAAAGGGAAAAATTTGCTGCTTGCGCTGTAAGACAGAATGGTCGGTTGAGAGAGGTGACGCTGATTATGGATATGGATGTCATAAAAGAGATCAGGCAGGCAGAGCAGCAGGCTGAAGAGATAAAGAAGCAGGCAATGGAAAAGGCAAGAGATATATTGAGAAAGGCTGAAGAAGAGAGCGACCGATTTATGGTAGAGGCGACTCAGCAAGCGCAGCAAGAAAGACAGCAGTTTATGCGTCAGGCTGAAGAGGAAGCCAAGAAGGAGATAGAGGCTTTAAACCAAAAAGTGGAAGAGGAATGTCGAAAGATACGCCAAATGGCCCAAACCAAGCTGGATGAAGCCATTTCCTTGGTCATGGGAAAGGTTGTGAATATGCATGGCCATAGTTGAAATGAAGAAAGTGCTCCTCATTGGCTTGCAGGCTGATAAGGACAGGATACTTAATACTATTCAGCTCATGGGCAGTGTGGAAATCGATAATATGGAGCTTGAAGAGTATACGGAGAAAGGGCAGGATGGTGGGACCCAGCTTTTAGAAAGATATGATGGGCAGGGAATTGTAGAGCGCATCGAAGCGCAGCTGTCTGAACTAAAATTTGCTTTGGATTTTATTGGTCGGTATAACAATTTGAAACGGTCTGCCTTTGCGCCCAAACCCGCTGTCAGCATTGAGGAACTCAATAAGGTCCGCAAAAATGCTGATTCCATATTGCAGGTTGCAGCTACCTGCCGTAAGCTGGAACAGCGCCTTACTGAGTTGGCATCCCGTGAGACCCGCATACTCAGCACAAAACAACAGCTGTTACCATGGAAGGAATTGAAGGTTTCTCTGGAGCAGATAGGCAATACCTTGACCACCCATACTGTGATAGGTACGGTAGAAAAAGGAGTCGCCGCTCAGTTTGAAGAGAGAATGGTACAGGAGCTGGGCGCGAGGGAGTTTTACATAGACAGGGTGGGAGAAGACAAAGAGCAAGTCAACTACTTTTTGGCATATCATAAGGATTTGGCACAAGAAGTGGATGTGCGGCTTAAGGAACTGGGGTTTAATCGCGTAAGCTTCAGCAATATGGAAGGCACTCCTGCAGAAATTATAAAGCAATGTGATGATGAACTGCATGACATTGAAGTCGAAAGGCAAAAGATAGAGGAACAGGCAAAGGCGCTGGCCGTAAGGGTCAATGAGCTGGAAGTCCTTTATGATGCCCTAACTATACAAAGGGATAAGGAAGAGGAAGGTTTAAAGCTTTTTCAGACCGGCCAGGCTTTTGTGCTCAAAGGGTGGATTCCCAGCCGTTATGCTGAAAATTTTATATCTAAAATATATAGCATTACCTCTGCGGTTTACATTCGGTTGGATGATCCGGCGCCTGATGAGCTCTTTCCGGTAGCATATGACAATCCATCTTTGGTACAGCCTTTTGAGCTGGTTACCGAGCTTTACAGCACGCCCCATCCTCGCAGCATAGATCCCAACCCCTTTGTGGCGCCTTTCTTCTTTGTATTTTTCGGCATAATGATGGGGGATGCGGGGTATGGTATCATCATGGCATCTATAGCTTATATAGCCGTGCGAAAGCTCAATCTTAAAGGGATGGCTAAGAAGTTGGGGATGCTGGTGTTTTTTGGGGGGATATCCACTTTTCTATGGGGCGCTGTGTTTGGAGGGTGGTTTGGCAATGCCGGCCAGCTTTTAGGGCTGCCTCCCTTATGGTTTGAGCCGGCTGCTCAGCCAATAAAGATGCTTATATTCTGTTTTGCTTTGGGACTCATTCAGATTTTTGTGGGCATGGGCATCCAGGCTTACATGAGCATACGCCAGGGCAAGATTTGGGACGCCGTATTTGACCAGGGGCTTTGGTATGTTACCTTAATAGGCCTGATACTGATGGCGACGGGCCTAAAAACTGTGGGGCAGTACATGGCGCTAGCCGGGGCAATTGGGCTGGTGCTCACCCAAGGTAGACATCAGAAAAATATTATAAAAAGGATATTTTCTGGCCTATTGAGTCTGTACAACATTACCGGCTATTTCAGCGATATGCTTTCATATTCAAGGCTTTTTGCTTTAGGGTTGGCCGGCGGTGTAATCGGCACCGTCATAAATCAGCTGGGACTTATGGCAGCCAAGTCGTGGTTTGGTTGGATAATTGCCGCAGTTGTTTTGATAGCAGGGCATTCATTCAATATGCTCATCAACATATTGGGAGCATATGTTCACTCCAGCAGATTGCAATACATAGAGTTTTTCGGCAGGTTTTTTGAGGCTGGAGGCCATGCCTTTAAGCCTTTACGCATAAAGACCAAATTTTTCGATGTATACAAGGAAGAGGAGGCTGTTTAATATGGAATTAGGACAGATTTTTGCAGTATTGGGGACTGCTGCTTCAAATACTGGGGCAGGTTTGAGCATGGGACAGATATATGCCATTTTAGGAGCAGCCACAGCAGTGATGCTGGCAGGACTGGGTTCGGTGTTTGGTGTAGCCATTGCTGGTCAAAGTGCGGCAGGCGTGGTAACCGAGGATCCTGACAAATTTGGTCAGGTATTACTCCTTCAGGCTTTGCCCGGTACGCAGGGGATTTACGGCATGCTCATAGGTTTTATCATCATGAATAAGCTGAACATCTTCGGTGGCATGATAGACGTTTCCACCGAGACAGGGCTGTTGCTCTTTGTGAGCGCTTTGCCCATTGCTATAGTAGGCCTTATATCGGCCATATACCAGGGGAAAACCTCTGCGGCCGCCATTGGAATAATTGCAAAGCGGCCTGAAGAACTTGGTAAGGCCATTACATTCCCGGTAGTTGTGGAGACCTATGCTGTGTTAGCTCTGCTGGCTTCCTTCCTTATGGTGAACGGTATTCCAGTGTAGGAGTGGACGCTATGAATGGGTTTGACAAGATCAAACAGCGTATTCTGGAAGATGCTCAGCGGGAGGCTGACCGTATAATCCAGTCAGCAGAAGAAAAGGCAAAGGAGATCAGAGAGGCCAAAGCTAATGAGGCCGACAGGCTTAAAAAGCGTTTGACCGAACAAAACATGGAGGCGGCCCGCGAACACAAGAGGAGGATGTTGGTGTCAGCTCAGCTGGAAATGAAGAAGAAGGTGTTGGCCGCCAAACGGGACATGATGGAAGCGGTATTTAAAGGGGTAGTTGAGAGGATAAGCGGCATGGAAGATAACCAATACAGGGAGCTCATTGCTTCCATGCTTTTGAATGCACCTCTTCAGGGAGATGAAGAGGTGGTATTCTCGGTTTATGATGAGTACCGCCTGGACCAGGGTTTCCTGGATTACGTCAATGAACAGTTAAAAAGACAGGGACGGAAAGGGCAGCTTCACCTGGCACCCGATAGAGGGCAATTTAAGGCTGGGTTTATCGTTCGAGGGCATGAAGTGGAGATAAACAGCTCGTTTGAGGCAATTGTGAGGGCATTGCGAGCCGAGCTGGAGTCTCAGGTAGCTGAGATGTTGTTTGGGGAGCTTTCTTAAAATTCATACTGTTAAGTTTATAAAATTTTAGCGAAATAAAGTACATGATTCACTTGTTGTTAGCTGTAGGAAGGATGATACGATGCCTCAACCCAGTTATGAATACGGAGTGGCCAGAGTCAGGGTTTTAGAGACCAGGCTGCTTACTCGGGAGCGCATTGAGCGGATGGTGGATGCCCAATCTGCCGAGGAGGCACTCAAGGTGCTGTCGGAGACCAGCTATGCTCCTCTGGTTGCAGAGCTGGGTTCTCCTTATGAATATGATGAGTTGCTTTCAAAAGAGATGAATAGGGTACGCGACTTTATCGATGAGATTTCGCCTGATCCAGCCATTACGGATTTATTTTTCTTAAAATATGACTTTCATAATCTCAAGGTTTTATTAAAAAACAGGTATTTAAGTGGTCAAGATGATGAACTACCATTGGCTCAAATGGGTACTGTCCTGGTGGAGATTTTAAGGAAGGGCGTGGAAGATCCAGAAAGCGGTCTGCTTCCACCTTTTATGGCCGATGCCATAAAGAAGGTAGACCAGGCTTGTGTATTGAGGGTTGATCCACAGAAGATCGATACCTTGCTGGATAATGCCATGTATGATCATATATTTAAAGTGTGCCGCAAAAAAAGGGATGGATTCGCCCTACGTTATTTTCAGATGCAGGTTGACCTTTTAAACATCCGTTCGTTATTGCGGGCAAAGAGGTTGGGGCAAGGGTTTGATTTTTTGAAGGAAATGCTGATCCCGTATGGCAGCTTGGACGTTTCCTTTTATAGCCGTGCCATGGAGCAGCCTTATGAGCAGTTGATCAAGGAGATGGAATCCACTCCTTATGGTAAAGTGGTAGCCGAGGGAGTACAGGATTTTCTGCGGACGGGCACACTAACTGCTTTTGAAAGGCTGATGGATGACTACCTGCTGAATTACGTCAAAGCTTTAAGATATAATCCCTTTGGAATAGAGGCCATTGTGGGCTATCTGCTGGCCAAAGAAAACGAGATTAAGCTGATACGCATAATCATGGTGGGCAAGATAAACAACCTGCCCACTGAAAAAATCCGTGAAAGGCTTCGTGATGTGTATGTATAAGATGGGCGTAATTGGTGATAAGGATTCAATACTAGGATTTAAGGCCTTGGGCCTGTCGGTCTTTCCGGTTATGCAGCCTGACCAGGCTGCTAGACTCATTCATAGGCTGGCAAAAGAGAATTATGCGGTTTTGTTCATAACTGAATCGCTGGCACAGGATATTAAGGAAACCATCGATAGATACAATTCTCAGCCTTTTCCTATTATTACCTTGATTCCAAACAACACTGGAAGCATGGGATTGGGGATGAAAGGGATCAAAGCCAACGTGGAAAAGGCGGTAGGAGTCGACATTTTATTTGGAGAGCGAGGGTAGGTGAGCTATGCAGGGTAGGATAGTAAAGGTGTCGGGACCGCTTGTAGTAGCCGAAGGAATGGCCGATGTTAAGATGTTCGACGTGGTGCGGGTAAGCGATAAGCGGCTTATTGGCGAGGTAATAGAGCTAAGAGGGGATAAAGCTTCGATTCAGGTATATGAGGAGACTTCAGGATTGGGGCCGGGAGAGCCTGTGTATTCCACTGGCGAACCTTTAAGCGTAGAGCTGGGGCCAGGGCTTATTAGTTCCATATTCGATGGCATACAGCGCCCCTTAACCCTTATACGGGAAAAGGTGGGCGACCGCATCGTAAGGGGCATTGAAGTTCCTTCATTGGATCGGGAGCGCCAATGGGAGTTTGTGCCCCGCGTTAAACCAGGGGACCAGGTTGAACCCGGGGACATAATAGGGGTGGTACAGGAGACTTCCATAGTAGAGCATCGCATTATGGTGCCTCAGGGTGTGGAAGGGATCATAGAGTGGGTCCACCAGGGGATGGCTACGATTGTAGAGCCCATTGCTAGGGTGAAAACCCCTGATGGGCGTATAGTGGACATTACCATGATGCAGAAGACCCCCGTTCGCGTGGGGAGGAAATACAAGCAAAAGCTTCCGCCCACTGTTCCCCTGATAACTGGCCAGCGGGTTATTGATACCTTCTTCCCGGTGGCCAAGGGGGGAGTGGCTGCTGTGCCCGGGCCCTTTGGCAGCGGCAAAACGGTGGTGCAGCACCAGCTGGCAAAGTGGGCCGATGCCGACATTATAGTGTATGTGGGCTGCGGAGAGCGAGGCAATGAGATGACCGATGTTCTCATGGAGTTTCCCGAGCTAAAAGATCCCAAGACAGGTGAACCGCTCATGAAGCGAACGGTGCTCATTGCCAATACTTCCGATATGCCTGTGGCGGCCCGTGAGGCTTCCATATATACCGGCATCACCATTGCCGAATATTTCAGGGATATGGGCTATAACGTGGCCATCATGGCTGACTCCACTTCAAGGTGGGCCGAGGCCCTCCGTGAGATGTCGGGCCGTCTAGAAGAAATGCCTGGAGAGGAAGGCTATCCCGCTTATTTGAGCTCCAGGCTTGCCGAATTCTATGAGCGGGCTGGTCGTGTCATATGCCTGGGCAAGGACGGTCGAGAAGGCACTATAACCGCCATTGGTGCCGTCTCGCCTCCCGGTGGCGACTTTTCGGAGCCTGTAACCCAGGCCACGTTGCGCATAGTCAAGGTCTTCTGGGCTTTGGACTCGCAGCTGGCATATCGCAGGCATTTTCCTGCTATAAACTGGTTGACCAGCTATTCCCTATATCTTGATCGGTTGAACGAGTGGTACAATGAGGAAATATCAGAGGAATGGCTTAAGCTCCGGCAAGAGGCCATGTCCCTGTTGCAGGAGGAGGCCCAGCTGGAGGAGATAGTCAGGCTGGTGGGCGTGGATGCCTTGTCGGTGAGGGATAGGCTGGTGCTGGAGGCTGCTAAGTCCATCAGGGAAGATTACCTGCACCAAAATGCTTTCCACGACGTGGATACCTATACTTCCCTTGCCAAGCAGTACAAGATGCTGAAACTGATAATTGAATTTTACCATTTGGGACAAAAAGCATTGGATGCAGGGGCGGAGTTCAGTCAAGTGGTAAGCCTTCCTGTAAGGGAGCGCATAGGACGAGCCAAGTACATTCCAGAGAGCCAATTGGAGCAGTTGGATGAGATTCTAAAAGAGTTAGGGGAACAGATGTCGGCCTTGATGTCAGAGGGAGGTAACAACAGTTAAAAACAACAATACAAAATAATATAATTTTAATTGGATAATTATCGATGTTATTGAATATGTAAAAACTTAAAGAAACATATAACATCAGTAGAAGTACATTAATAAATCAAGAAAAGAAAGGGCTAATAGCCCCAATCAGGACACCAAAGGGAAGAAACAAGTGGGGTGAATGAAAACAGGAGTGGTAAAAAACATGATAACAATACAGGCCAAGCTTACTTTCCCAAGCAAGGAAGATGAGCAAATAGTGCTAGATTTAATGAGAAGATGGTCATCCTGCATGAGATATGCATATAACAGGCTTTTAGAAGGCTCGAGCAGAAACACACTAAAAAGAGAACTACAGGGGGTTTTTAATTTAAATTCGAGGTATGTAGATGATGCGATAATGAAGGCAAAGAGCGTTTTAGAGTCTTGTAAAGAAAGGGACGAAAACCCCAGTAAGGTTATTTTTGGTGGCAGGAGTTTGTTTGATAAGCTCAAGAAACGGCACATAAACGGGAAAGCATACAAGAAGTTAAAACAGGAGTGGCAAGAAAGAAGAAAAGGCAATCTTTATTCAAGAGGTGACAGGAGCAAGAAAGGGAATCTCAACACAAGGATTGAGATATATGGAAATGGTGCTAGACTAAGAATCAACGTAGGAGAAAGAAAGTATGCGTATGCAAGGATACAAGCGGGATGGAAAAAAGGGAAGAGCCGGGAGGGATTGCTGCAAGCGATCAGCACTTGTGGAGAGGCTTATTCGGTTGAGCTAAAGCTTAAGAACGGCAAGGTATATGCCTACTTTACGATTGAAGAAGACTTTCCAGAAGCTGTGGTAACGAAGGAAAATGGGGTCATAGGCATAGACATTAACGCATATCCGAATCACATAGCGTGGGCGGAAGCGGATGTGAATGGGCAGCTTGTAAGTTACGGCAAGATTCCGATGCCGCATCTTGCGAGCGGTAATTCAAACAAGAGGGAATATTTTAGATGGCAGTATGCCCACGAGGTAGTAAGGCTAGCGGAAGAAAAGAAAAAAGCAATAGTAATCGAGAGGTTGGATATAAGGGACAAAGGGAAGAGGGGAGACTATTCGGGGAGGAAGTCAAGGAGGATAAGGCACAATTTCAGCTACAGGTCGCTTTTGGAGAAGGTCAAGATTTTAGCACAGCGTAAGGGTATACAGGTTATAGAGGTTAATCCCGCATATACATCAGTGATAGGGCTTTTAAAGTATACGCCGCAGTATATGATAAGCAAGGACGAAGCGGCGGCGTATGTAATAGCGAGGAGAGGGCTTGGACTAAAAGAGCAGATTCCCGATGGGTATATGGCAATTGTAGAGCATTTAGATGCTGGGGAATTAGAGGGAGTGAAAGAGCATGTAAAGAAAACGGTTAAGAATAAACAGTTGAGGAAGAAACGTTTGAAAGAAATAGACAGGGTTAAAAAGTGGATACAAAGCCTTGAGAGTGAGCCAGGGGAGGAATCAAGACCTCTGTATGGAACAAGTCTTGGTGCCTGTAGCGATAGCTATAAACTCTGGCGAGTTCTCAAGGTAGCGGTGGTAACGCCACTCTCTCCTGAGAGGGTATTAAGAGATGTCTCTGTCCTGAGGGGGGTATTATTCTCAGGGCAAGTGGGGAGACCCGGGTAAGGGCGTGAGTTCCTGCTTCTTGGGGCAGGGGCTATGGTTGTCCCAAATACCGCCTGCTGGGGGTGGGACAACTTGAAAGGCGGTAAGAAATACCCCAGCCGTCTAAACTTGTGCGGTTATGCACAGTTTAGATGACCAGGCGTGGCTTATGCTTAAGGAATACAGGACCATTACCGAAGTAGTGGGGCCCTTAATGTTGGTAGAACATGTGGAAGGGGCAAAATACAACGAGTTGGTGGAGATCCAGCAGGCCAATGGGGAGATTCGTAGGGGCCGCGTCCTTGAGGTGGATGGAGATAGGGCATTGGTCCAGCTTTTTGAGGGCTCTCACGGCTTGAGGATTGCCGATAGCAAGGCGCGCTTTTTGGGCAGGAGCATAGAGTTGAGCGTATCCGGGGATATGCTTGGGCGCGTATTCGATGGAATGGGAAGGCCCATCGATGGAGGTCCAGAGATCATTCCCAAAAAGCGCATGGACATAAACGGTGAACCTATCAACCCGGCAGCTCGTGACTACCCTTCAGAGTTCATTCAAACGGGAATTTCAGCTATCGATGGTCTTAATACTCTGGTGCGCGGGCAAAAGCTGCCCATTTTCTCGGGTGCGGGGTTGCCCCATGCCCAGCTGGCTGCACAGATTGCCCGTCAGGCCACTGTGCTGGGCAGCGACACCAACTTTGCCGTAGTGTTTGCTGCCATAGGTATAACCTTTGAAGAGGCTGACTTCTTCGTATCGGATTTTCGAAGGACCGGCGCTATCGAACGGGCAGTGCTGTTCATGAATCTAGCCGATGACCCGGCCATCGAACGCATTTCCACACCCCGTATGGCTTTGACGGCTGCCGAATATCTGGCATTTGAAGAGGATATGCATGTGTTGGTTATACTCACCGATATTACCAACTATGCTGAGGCGTTGAGGGAGATATCGGCGGCGCGCAAAGAAGTACCTGGCCGTCGCGGTTATCCAGGCTATATGTATACCGATCTGGCCACCATGTACGAAAGGGCGGGAAGGATAAAGGGGAAAAAGGGTTCCATCACCCAGATACCCATACTTACCATGCCGGAAGACGACAAGACGCATCCCATTCCCGACCTAACAGGCTATATCACAGAAGGGCAGATAATACTGAGTAGGGAGCTTTATCGCAAAGGCATAAATCCGCCCATTGACGTCTTGCCATCCCTGTCCCGCCTGAAGGATAAGGGTATAGGAAAGGGTAAAACTCGGGAAGACCACGCCGATACCATGAATCAGCTATTTGCGGCCTATGCCAGGGGTAAGGAAGCCAAGGAGCTAGCGGTGGTGCTGGGCGAAGCGGCTCTCTCGGACATAGATAAGCTGTATGCTAAATTTGCCGATGAGTTTGAGAGACGGTATGTATCCCAGGGCTTTGAAACCAACCGCTCGATTGAGGAGACGCTCAACCTAGGGTGGGAGTTGCTTTCCATATTGCCAAAGAGCGAACTTAAGCGCATTCGCGATGAGTACATCGATAGATATTTTCCCGGAGACAAAGGGGATGAATAGTTTATGGCTGTGATGAGGGTTAACCCCACGCGCATGGAGCTTACTCGCCTGAAAAACAGGCTCCAAGTGGCTGTAAGGGGACACAAGCTTCTTAAAGACAAGCGCGATGAGATGATGCGCAGGTTTATAGATTTGATAAAGCGAAATAAGGAATTGCGGGAGCGCGTGGAGCAAAAATTAACCCTGGCGTTTAAAGATTTTTTGATGGCGCGGGCCGTCATGTCATCTGAGGTGCTGGAAGAGGCCATAATGTTTCCCACCCGTAGGGTGGAGATAAAGCCCTCGACCGGAAACATAATGGGGGTGACCGTTCCGGTCATTGAGTATGAGGAAGTGACCGACCAGGAGCTTTCTCCCTACCCTTATAGCTTTGCGGCTACTTCGGCCGAGCTGGATGGCGCTATTGCTGCCTTTTCCGATATTCTACCCCTTATGGTGGAGTTGGCTCAGATAGAAAAGACGTGCCAGATGTTGGCCGATGAAATTGAAAAGACCCGCCGTAGGGTAAATGCTCTGGAATATGTCGTTATCCCTCAGCTTCAAGAGACCATACGCTATATTACCATGAAGTTGGATGAAAACGAACGCGGAAACCGTACCAGGTTGATGAAGATAAAGGATATGCTGGAGAAAAAGGATGCAACCATATAACGAAATAATTGATTTTTGCAAGCTGTAAATTACGTGATGATAAGTTTCCCCACTTGAAGCTTGTTGCTCAAGTTATCGAGGGTTGTTGTACTAATATTAGGTTTAGATAACCAATATAAATTTTTGTTAGCGGGGTAATACGATCGTGATTAAGGCACTTATGCTTTTTATTTTGACTTATGTATTGTTGCTTTTGTTCCCCAGGTTTAGAGCCTACATTGCTCTGGCTTCTGCTGCGCTTTTTGTGGCTTTAGGGATCCTACCTGCTCAAAAAGTATTTTCATCCGTTGACTGGAATGTCATTATGATGATTGCGGGTACCATGGGGGTTGTCTACTTTTTTATTGAATCCAGGATGCCTGCACTGCTTGCTGATAACATCATTGAAAAGGTACCCGATGTTAAGTGGGCTATCATATCTTTGGCGTTGTTTGCCGGGATCATATCCGCGTTTGTCGACAATGTCGCCACTGTTTTAATGGTTGCGCCCGTAGCCTTGACCACATCAATAAGCTAAAAATTTCTCCGGTTCCCAGCATCATTTCTATAGCCATATCCTCCAATCTTCAGGGAGCTGCAACGCTAGTGGGGGATACAACTTCGATCCTTTTGGGAAGCTATGCAAACCTTGATTTTCTGGATTTCTTCTTTTACAGGGGAAAACCGGGGATGTTCTGGGTTGTGCAGGCCGGTGCGCTGGCCTCTACACTGGTCCTGTTGTATGTCTTCAGGAAGGAGAATCAGAGGATTAACGTAAAGGACAAAACCATAGTTGAAGACTATTTCCCGACGGTCCTTCTGGTTGGCATGGTGCTCTTTTTAATCATGGCTTCTTTCATACCTAACAAGCCCAGCATCACCAATGGCATTATCTGCGTTGGTGCGCTTGTCATCGGTGTGATCAGGCAGGCCGTTAAGATGCGGGATACAAAGGTCTTTTTAAAGACTCTAAAGGAAATTGACTATTTTACGCTCCTTTTGCTAGGCGGGTTGTTCATTGTGATTGCGGGCATAACGGAAGCAGGGGTTGTGGATGAAATCAGCAGGATTTTTGTTAGGATGAGCAACAACCTATTTGTAGTCTATACCCTGATCGTATGGGCCTCTGTATTCTTCTCGGCATTTATAGATAACATCCCTTACACGGCTACCATGCTTCCTGTGGCGTCCGGTATAGCGAATATTTTAGGTATTGATCCTGTAATCCTCTACTTCGGTTTGCTTTCGGGCGCAACCCTGGGAGGAAATATTACGCCCATAGGCGCTTCCGCAAACATCGCTGGCATTGGAATACTGCGCAGAGAGGGCTACGAGGTGCGCACAAGCGAATTTATGAGAATCAGCGTTCCGTTTACCCTGGCAGCCGTCACAACAGGGTATGTGTTGGTTTGGCTTATCTGGAGCTAATCGGTAGCTATTTTGGGATTGGAAGGACGGGTGTATTTTTAATCAGAATTCTGTGAGAGATGTTTAAGAGGGGAGCAAGAGATGCTCCCTTTTTTAATTTCGGCGATTGTCTTTTCTATAGCAATTCAGTTCTACAGCAAAGAAGATAACCTTTTCTTGCTGTTTTACTTTTCTTTCAGCAGTGAGATCATATCTTCTTTAAAAAGTGTTGTATTTAATATTGCAATTTTCGCAATTTTCAAAAAACACAATTATCTATAAAAAGTATTGATAAATTTATCTGCGTATGTTATACTCTCCTGGATGAGGATATTTTTAAGTCTGGTACAGAGATGCCGACAAGATATCCTACAAGATTATAAGGGTATTATAGTCTTATTGAGGGATAATCTTGTCTGCGCTATGTGACAGACAAGATTTTTTTATGCAAAGGGGGATGAGTATAAGTATAGTTTAAACAGCAAATAATGGATGATTGCATGGCTGAGGTGCCACAAACAAGTTTTGTAAGAAAGAAAACGGAGATAAGGAGAGATGTTGTCATGGGGAAAAATCAGCAAGTAATAGGATATCTTCCGGATGAACGTCCACCGATATGGAAGTTGCTGCTTTACGCAATACAACAGGTTATCGTAATGTTTCCTGCGACGGTAGCCGTCGCAATTATTACGGGTTTTCACATTTCAACTACTATCTTTGCAAGCGGTCTTGCCACCATATGTTTTATTTTGGTTACAGGAAGAAAAATTCCGCTTTATTATGGGTCAAGCTTTTCATACATTGCTGCGATTGGTAGCCTGATGAACTCAGAGGCGCTGGCGGGATATGCCCTCAACGAAAAAATAGCGGTAGCTCAATTTGGTATCATCATGTCGGGGTTTGTATCGATAGTAGCAGGCCTTATCGTTAATCGCTTTGGGAGGGATTCCTTGGAGAAGATCCTTCCGGCATCGGTTACGGGCCCTATTGCTATGGTAATCGGACTTACGCTTGCAGGGACTGCTTTAAACGATGCGGCGTCCATTGCAATTGATACTGCAGGAGCCATTGCCGTTCCCGAATCACAGATAGCCCTCGCGAAAAATATGGCTTGGGTGGTTTCGCTTGTCACATTGGTTTCAACCATTTTGTTCTCAGTATATTTAAAAGGGTTTATGGGCCAGATCCCGCTTATTCTTGGTCCAGTTCTAGGATGTATTACAGCATTTATCATCAAGCTTGCAACGGGTATTGATCTTTTTAAAGTTTTGCCCGAGACGGCAAATACTGGATTTTTTGCACTTCCAATATTTACGCTTCCCAAACCGTCATGGATGGCGGTTGCAGCCATAATGCCCATAGCGATTGCTACAATTCCCGAGTCAACGGCACATATATACCAGCTGGACCTCTATGTAAACGATCTGGCAAGCAAAAAGGATAAGGGGAAGAGGTATGATATAGCGGACAAGCTGGGGCTTAACTTAATCGGTGACGGTATTGGCGATATAGTTGCCGGGTTTATTGGAGGCCCTGCTGGTACCAACTATGGAGAAAACATAAGCGCAATGGCAATTACCAAAGTGTTTTCCACATCGGTTCTCATTGCCGCTTCTATAATAGCCATGATTATCTCCTGCTTTACGCCGCTCATAAATGCCATCTATTCAATCCCCACGGCGGTAATAGGAGGCATTGAGATTTACTTGTTTGGCGCAATAGCCGTTCAGGGGGTTGCCATCATGGTTGAGAAAAAGGTGGACCTGTTTAGCGCTAAAACTATAGCGGTTATTGCAACCATCATGATTATCGGCCTTGGAGGACAATATGCATTTGGAGGAAACATCCCGTTCTTTGGCATAGAGGTTCCAAGCGTTGCAGGGGCAGCCATATTCGGAATTCTTCTCAACCTCGTATTGGACATAGGCCAAAAGGAAAAAGGCAATGTTTAATAAATTTACAAATATGGTTTTGTATGAGAGTTGTCCATTGGACAACTCTTTTTTATTGTGTATTTTAGAGAATAAACATAAATTGATGACACGGCCATGCATAAAAATTATCTGATAGCTGAAGCTTTTTTGTTTGGGGAGAGGCGGGCTTGTGGAAGTTATGAATATAGCTTTGTTTAACGGTAGTTGAATTGATTTTTTATGGATAAGAAAAATATAGCCCCGAAAACGGATAATATCCAGTATATAAAACCCTGCAAATGGCAATAATCAAAGCGAGGCGGTTGTTTAGCACGAGTTTACTCCAGGAGGGTGCAGGGTAATAGTGGGTTATAAGAAGATACTGCTTTCAGCAATAATAATATGTTTAACTTTGTTTCCCATTTCTAAGCAAGGATGGGCTGTCCAGCAACCATTTCAGGAGCTTATTTCTATAGATCAGGTGTTGGATTTCGTTGGATGTGACAGGGAGTATCTAAATGTAAATGGTTGGTGCCTGCTAAATAAGGATTATATGCCTTTCAGCGATTTAAAATCGCTGGCAGCGAAAGCAGCCCACTTTTTTGGGGTAGAAGGATATGGCTTTTCGTCCAGCCAGGGTAATGGCGTAAGGCAGGTTAGCATAAAGGGCGTCAATAAAGGCGGACAGGTAGTTTCAATAATGTGCCAGAGCGTTCAAACTTTAGCCGAAGATGACGAGGGATACGAAAACTATATGGTTGTCGACATAGTGGACGGTACTCATAAGGGTAATAGCAGGGCAGTTAGGGATTCGTTAGAAGAGTTCTTTGGCACAGTAGGGGTGAATGCCACCATTACGGTGACGCTGGTGGGAAGCTTTGAAGGGCAACTTGAGCCCGGCCATATGCGAAGCATATGTAAGGGTGTATTGGAATACCTTGAAGCTAGGGCCATAGAGGGCTTGTACCAGGAAGGACTTATGAGCATCAGCGGCTATTCTCCAGCTTTGGGCAAAGGGATTGTATCGGGTGGCAGGCCGATAAATATTCAGGTAGCGCTGCGCTACAATTCCTATAAAGGCAGGACGTATATCTGGGTAGGGACGCCCATTATAAACGTTGAATACTGAGGGCCACTTTTGAGTTCTAAACCTCCCGCTTTCCATCATACAATGGTATTATTGATTGAAGTTTTGGATGGAGAGTGGGGGAGAGGATGAGATGGTGGATCAACCTGCTGCTGTCAATCGTCATAATAGTGGTGGTCATTCCCGCATTGACTGTACAGGATTTTTCCCTGTTTGGGTTTGAGGATAAGGTATCTTCACCTGAAAAGAGAGAGCACCCCAAGGATGAAATTGATATTAAAAGCAAGAGCGAAAAGGAATCCGATGAGCTTGAAATAGCCATGTATGACCATGCCACCAAAAGTATAATAAGGATGCCCCTAGAAGAATATATTGTAGGCGTAGTGGCTGCTGAGATGCCAGCCTCCTTTGAGCTGGAAGCATTAAAGGCCCAAGCTGTTGCTGCTAGAACCTTTGCTATAAGAAAGATGTACGCCTTTGGTGGTGGTGGATGTTCCAGCCACCCACAGGCTGATGTGTGCAGCTTGTACAGTCACTGCCAGGCATGGATTTCCGATGAGCAGCAGAAGAAGAATTGGGGGAGCCATTATGCCGCTAACCATGAAAAAATAGTCAGAGCGGTGGAAGAGACCAGAGGCTACATAATGACATATGATGGCGCTCCTATCGAAGTGTTTTTTCATTCTACCAGCAACGGTAAAACCGAGGATGCCGGTGAAGTTTTCTCACATTCATTGCCCTATTATACCGTGGTGGACAGCCCTGGGGAGGAGAGCAGCCCCAAATATAAGCAAACATTTACTTTTTCCAACGACCAATTTGTGAAGATTTTCAAGAGCAGATATCCTCGCTGCAATTTAAGCGCCAAAAATTTGTCCTCTCAGATAAGGATAAAGAGCTATACAAAAAGCGGCAGGGTTGGAGAGCTGATAGTAGGAGATATCACTGTAAAGGGGACGGATTTTCGTTATCTTTATGGCCTTAATTCTACCGATTTTAAGTTTAAGTTTGAAAAGGATAGGGTTGTCATTGAGACGACAGGATACGGTCATGGGGTAGGCATGAGCCAAGTGGGGGCTAACTATATGGCGCAGCAGGGACACACTTATGTGGAAATATTGAAGCACTATTACAAGGGGGTGGAGATAGAAAAATACAGATAAAATTCATATATCTGTATTTTTTTTTATTTTTTGGATAGAATCCTAAAAGGAGGTGATCTAAATGGGTTTTGCTAATTATAAAGAAAAGATTAAGAATACGTTTAATAGGCAGGCATTTAAGGACTTTTTGAAGAAACAGGGCTTTTATATCATCCTGTTTATATGTGTGTGCGCGATAAGTGCTACCGCGTTTTGGACATCCATGGATAGGAATGGGATGAAGGAGCAAGAAGAAGCCAAAGACGATATGATCATACAAGACCAAGGGCAAGATGAGCTTTCCGAGCAACCGGTACAACAGGCAGATGCTGGCGATAAAATGGATATAAAGATAAAAGATGTGATAGAGGAGGATGAAAAGCCCCAGACGGAGCAGAACCAAGAGGCACCTAAATCCCAGCCTGGTAAAGTTGACCATGACGGCGATGCATCGAAAACTACAAAAGATAAGCTGGTTCCGGTGAGCGCAACAAAATCCAAGTCGGAGGTCGTTGGTGCTAGCGCAGCGACCCAGTCCCAAAAGGCCTCTAAAGCTTTAGTACAAAAGCCTGTGAATGGAAAAATCATAGTAGATTTTGCAGTGGATCACTTACAGTATTCAAGAACGCTTAAAGAGTGGACAACCCATGCTGGAATCGACATCGAAAGCCCGCTGGGCAGCCCGGTCAGGGCAGCGCTGGATGGAGTGGTGGAATCCATAGAAGAGGACCCTCTGATGGGAATCATAATCACCATTGACCATGGAAACGGCTTGAAAACGCGGTATGCAAATCTTTCCACCAAGGATATGGTTAAACCTAATCAGCAGGTGAAAAAAGGCCAGGTCATAAGCGGAGTGGGTAGAACGGCGATAAGAGAGGTATTGGATCCCCCTCATCTCCATTTTGAGGTGTTAAAAGATGGGGAAAGTGTTGATCCCAAAAACTACTTAGAGTAAAGAGCTCCGTAAATTCACTTTACGGAGCTCTTTTTTATCTTTTTTCTTCTATATGAGTCTTTCTCTGCATAATTATTTTATAAACACAGATTTGTGGATTTTATGGCAATTTTTAATATAAAAGGGATTGCGGTGAGGGGGGTCTTGGACTTGAAGGATTATATTGAGGAGAGGGTTATTGAAATAGCCAATTTTATGATTAAATCCAAAGCTACCGTCAGAGAGGTAGCGAAAGTTTTCAAGGTGAGCAAAAGCACAGTGCACAAAGACGTCTCGGAACGCCTTCCCAAAATCAATCCCATCCTATGGGAAGAGGTAAAAAAGGTGCTGGAGCACAACAAGGCAGAACGGCATATAAGAGGAGGTAAGGCTACTCGCTTAAAGTACAAAAAGATGAAAGAACAATATTAAAAAGCTAAAAAATTAAAAAATAAAGAGGATTTTTGGAAAAAAAGTAGAATATTTTAATGAGCGTGTTGGGGCTGGCAATACAAATGAGTTTTAAATAAATAAACCGAAGAAAGGATAGATATGTGTGTTGGTGTTTAGGGATATAGGCATTGACCTAGGGACAGCCAGCGTTTTGGTTTACATAAAGGGAAAAGGAATTGTGCTCAGGGAGCCGTCGGTTGTTGCCATTGATAAGAATACCAACAAGGTACTGGCGGTGGGCGAAGAAGCTCGAAGGATGATAGGTAGGACCCCTGGAAACATAGTGGCTGTTCGGCCGCTACGGGATGGGGTCATATCGGATTACGAAGTTACAGAGAAGATGCTTCGATATTTCTTGCGGAAAGTGTGTGGGCACCCGCTGCTGTTTAAGCCCCGAGTGATGGTATGCGTTCCCAGTGGAGCTACCGAGGTAGAGAAAAGGGCCGTATTGGATGCTGCTTATGAGGCGGGTGCCAGACGTACATATCTTATAGAAGAGCCCATTGCCGCCGCCATCGGAGCAGGAATCGACATAAGCAAACCTTGCGGCAATATGGTGGTGGACATAGGCGGCGGTACCACCAACATCGCTGTCATTTCCCTTGGTGGTATTGTGGTATCGGATTCCATAAAGGTGGCGGGGGACAAGTTCGATGAAGCCATAATAAGATATATGCGCAAAAAGTACAATCTCCTCATAGGCGAGAGGACAGCTGAGGATATGAAGATAAAAATAGGTGCAGCTGTTCCCCGACCAGATGCACCTTCCATGGTGGTAACCGGCAGAAATTTGATTTCAGGGTTGCCAAAGTCTGTGACGGTTACGTCTAATGAGATGGTGGAGGCTTTGGAAGAGCCCCTGCAGGCCATTGTAGAGGCCGTGTATTCTGTGCTTGAAAAAACGCCTCCCGAGTTGGCATCAGATATACACGAGCGTGGTATTACCATGGTAGGCGGCGGTGCCTTGCTTTACGGGATGGATCAACTTTTGTACAAACATACTCAGATTTCGGTCCATGTGATGGAGGATGCCATATCCTGCGTTGCCCTTGGGACAGGCAGGGCTTTAGAATCCCTCGACGTTTATGGCCCCATGGCGGTCATGGAACCTTCCCGGGGGGCGGCCTATCAGGGATGATGATATAATTTCAGCCAATTAAATTTTATCGCTAAAGTCGATTTAAAAGTATGACGATATTATCATATAAAGGATGAATTTGACACGTTGATACGGGATGGTGTGAGAGATGGTGAGAGGCTTATATGCTGCAGCTACCGGGATGATAAATCAGATGACGAGGTTGGACAAGGTGGCTAACAATATGGCCAACGTTAATACCCGTGGCTTCAAGGGGGATCAAGTAGTAAGCCGCGCGTTTGATGAGGAATTGCTTTTAAGGTTAGATAAGGGACAGGCCTTTTTGAGCAGGCATATAGGGACCATCAATCATGGGGTGTATGTCGATAGGCTTGTAACCTCGTTTAATCAGGGTAGCCTGCAGGAGACGGGCAAGGCTACCGATGTCGCTATCAAAGGAGACGGGTTTTTTGTCATCCTTACGCAAGAAGGCGAGAGGTATACCCGTGATGGAGGGTTTATGCTCGACCATGAGGGGCGTTTAGTGACGCTTGATGGGTGGCCAGTGGCCGGTCAGATGGGGCCCATATTTGTGGAAAGTCAGAATTTCGTTATCGATTCGGAAGGCAATGTCATGGTCGGTGGGAGGTACGTTGATAGGTTAAGGCTGGTAAATTTCCAAGATCTGCAGGCTTTAAGAAAAGTAGGGCACAACTTCTATATAAATCCTGACCCTGAAAACAATCTCCCAATAGAGTTTGAAGGGGAAGTCCTTCAGGGCTTTGTGGAAAGTTCCAATGTGGATGTGGTGCGGGAGACCGTGGATATGATAACGGCACTGCGAAATTATGAGTCCAACCAAAAGGTCATTAAGATGATAGATAGCGTGCTATCCAAAACGGTAAATGAACTGGGACGGGTGTAGAGAGGAGGGAGTGCTCATGATCCGCGCGCTGTACAGCTCGGCTTCGGCCATGGCGGCACAGCAACAAAACCTTGACATCATATCCAACAACATCGCCAATATCAACACTGTTGCATACAAGAAGACCAGGCCTGCTTTTCAGGATGCGCTGTATTCTGCTATTGATGCCAGAAGAGCGCTTCAACCGGTTAACTTGCAGATGGGGAATGGGGTGAGGGTAGCAGCTACCCAGCGCCATTTTAGCCAGGGAAGTTTGCAGCAAACTGGCCGTCCTTTGGACTTTGCTATCGAGGGGGAAGGCTTTTTTGTATTGTTGCGCCCTGACGGCACGCTATGTTATACCAGAGATGGGAGTTTCCAAATTTCAGCTGAACAGGTGGGCGAGAGGGTGGTAGGCCGTCTGGTCACGCCTCAAGGGGAATACGTGTTGGATATAAATGGCCAGCCCATGGAGGTGTATAATGGCCAGGAGGTGCCGGTGGAAAGCTTTAACATAGTCACCTTTGCTAATCCCGAAGGGCTTGAAGCCATAGGGCATAACCGCTTTGTTATGACTGAGGCCAGCGGCCCGGCTAATAATGTCCCTCAGCCTACGGTGAGGCAGGGATTTTTGGAGCTGTCAAACGTTGACCTGGCGGAGGAGATGGCCCAGCTCATATTGGCACAAAGGGCGTATCAGCTCAGTTCAAGAGTCTTGCAATCGGCTGATGAGATGGAGCGCTTGGCAAATAATCTGAGAGAATAGTAAGGAAAAGCAAAGAATCCCCTATTAGAAAGGATGGTGAAGCGCATTCTTTTCCATCTTGCAGAAGGTGGATCCTTTCGCGCTTATATATGATAAAGGTAGAAGAGATAATGGAATATATACCGCACCGCTATCCTTTTTTGCTGATAGATCGCATTATTGAGTTTGAGCCGGGCAAGAGAGCGGTGGGGATAAAGAACGTTACTATGAATGAGTGGTTTTTCCAGGGGCATTTCCCGGGAATGCCCATAATGCCAGGGGTATTGATATTGGAAGCGCTGGCACAGCTGGGAGCTGTGGTGGTCCTTTATGGCGAGCAAAACAGGGGTAAGATACCTGTTTTTACAGGGGTAGATAGGTTGCGCTTTCGCAGACAGGTTGTTCCCGGCGATCAGCTGCGCCTTGAGGCTGAGATCAGCAAGATGAAGGGTTCAATGGGCAAAGGAGTGGTAAGGGCTTTGGTGGATGGCGAAGTTGCAGTAGAAGGCCAGGTCATGTTTGCGCTGGTTAATAAAAAGGAATAAAAAAGAGCGCTTGGGCGCTCTTTTTTATTTCAAACTTTTAAAAGGATTTAAATGAACTCAGTCCCATAGGTGGCGGTTGTGCTTGCTCTTTAGGGCATGGAGAAATCGCGTCCTTATATCAGGGAATGTTTTTGCTAAGGAATGCAGTAGCTTTTTCATTTCTTCCCGTTGGGTATGGCCAGCGGCAGGGCAGGGGCTTGGAACTATTGGTAAGCTATAGCGTCTAGCTACACCGATGATCTCGGGTTCAGGTGCATAGATCAACGGCCGTATTACCGTAATTCCCTTTCTGTCAAGGTAGGTTACGGGCGAAAAGGTGTTGAATCGCCCTTCGTAAAAAAGGCTGAGGAAAAACGTCTCTATAGCATCGTCGAGGTTGTGCCCTAAGGCAACCTTTTTGCAACCCAGTTCCAAGGCGACGTCATGAAGGGCTCCACGGCGCATTCGTGCACAAAGGGAGCAGGGGTTTTTTTCCTTTCTGGTTTCAAATATTATCTTTCCAATCATGGTGTGCTTTACGGTGTAGGGTACGCCCAATTCTTTGCAAAAGGCTTCTATGGGTGAGACGTCGAAGTCGTCAAAACCCATGGTAAGGGTTATGGCTTCTATATGAAATGATACCGGAGAGAAATATTGATACAGCTTAAGAGCTTTAAGTAGGGTCAAACTGTCCTTGCCCCCCGATATTCCCACCGCAATTCTATCTCCTTCTTGGATCATGTTGAATTCCTCTACGGCTCTCCGCAGGTAACCCAGCATCCTCTTCATGATATACGAGCCTATAAAGCGCTCTTCTCCCCTTTCTGACATTGGAGTTTTTTTATCTGACACTTTTGGTTTTTAAAACCTTTTTATTATACCATACTCGCTTGACATAGTTAATACGTCCTTTAAGCCATGATGTATTTCATTTGGTAGATTAAAATTTTAATTTTAGGAAAAGCCGATTTTGCTGTAAAAAAGCTTATTTTATTGCACAAAATTAAATCAGAAGTTTGAGATAAAATATGGTGATGGAAGGAATAATACCATGCTAAGTTAAATTGTCATCAAAGCAGATTTTTACAAACGAATTCCAATAAAAAAGCGCGCATTTGCGAACTAATTAAATAAGATGCAAAAAAATATTCAGCATTTTGTCTTATTTGTGGTATAATCTATTATAACGAAAATTTGATTTTGGGTTATAATTCGATTTAAAAGGAGATGGGGTATGAATAAATTTAGCAGGAGCGAAAGAATTAGCGTTATGACCAAGATTTTGACCGATCGGCCCAATCAGATCCATACCCTGAATTACTTTGGGGAATTGTTTGGTGTGGCAAAATCTACCGTAAGTGAAGACGTTATGGCGTTGCGCCGTGCTTTAAAGGCTTTTAATCTTGGCAACTTGGAGACGGTGGTGGGGGCTGCGGGAGGAATTAAATATATACCCCAGCCTGATGAGCAGCACGTCTACAATTTTATACAGGATCTGTGTAATAAGCTGTCTGAGCCCGAGCGCATTTTGCCCGGCGGGTTTTTGTATATAGCCGACCTTTTGTTTACCCCTCATATAGTGGAGCAGGTAGGGGAAATCATGGCTGCTCGGTTTTATGGAGTTAATCCCGATTTCGTCATTACAGTAGAAACCAAGGGTATACCCATCGCAATGATGACTGCAAGGGCGCTTAATTGTCCAGTGGTGGTGGCTCGAAGGGATAACGAGGTCACTGAGGGTTCGGTGGTCACCATAAATTACGTCTCTGCTTCTTCCAAAAGGATTCAGACTATGTCCCTTGCCAAGAGAGCAGTCAAAGAAGGGCAGCGGGCTTTGATCATTGATGACTTCATGAGGGGTGGAGGTACGGCCAAAGGTATGGTGGACCTGCTCAAGGAGTTCGACGTCGACATAGTGGGCGTAGGGGTAATGATTGCCACAGAGCAGCCCAAACAGAAGATGATAGACCAATATGTTGCCCTTATCCAACTCGAGGAAGTGGACGAGGTAGGCCGAAAGGTAGTGGCACGACCAGCGTTATAAAATTTTTATAAAATTTAAGAAGGAGTATAAATTTCTTTGGCGAATAGATATCTTTAAGCGATTATTGTTTTATTAACTGGAAGGTGGTGAGCTAGCATGAACGTGACCGATGTTCGCGTTCGGAAGATCAAGGGTGAAGGGCGAATGAAGGCAGTGGCATCGGTTACCTTTGATGATGCATTCGTGGTACATGACATCAAGGTAATTGAAGGGCAAAGCGGAATGTTCATTGCCATGCCCAGCCGAAAAACTCCTGACGGGGAATATCGGGATATTGCCCATCCCATCAATTCCGAAACACGGACACAGCTTCAGACGCTTATTTTAGAAAAATACAATCAAATGAGCGATGAATAAGCTTTAAAGGAGAGCATAGCCTCTCCTTTAAAGCTTGTTTTTGGCTGTTTTTGTAAGCTATAATCGAATTATGGGAAGGCAGTCGACCATTGATGAGATCACCGCCTTCCAAATATTTATAATGATGTATAGACGAATGACAGCCTTTTGGCATTATGATATAATAACGGTGAAGTAAATTTATAATACAAAGGGGAATACGGGAATGGGCAAACAAGTGTTTTCCATTATTTTGGCTGCCGGCGAAGGCACCAGGATGAAATCAAAAAAACCTAAGGTATTGCATCGAATTTGTGGATATCCGATAATTGAGTATGTGGTGCGGGCAGCTTCGGAGGTGTCCGATGACTTGCCAGTTGTAGTGGTAGGACATAGAGCTGAGGAGGTCAAACAGTATCTGGGGGAGAGGGTAAGATATGCGCACCAGCCTCAGCTGCTGGGTACCGGACACGCTGTAATGATGGCTAAGCCTGTGCTGAAAGACGCGACAGGCTATGTCGTTATACTGGCAGGCGATGCACCTTTGATTCGTGGTTGCACACTTGAGCGGATGGTGCAGCATGCTATGCAGGGAGGATATGGTGCCGTAGTCCTGTCCGCAGTTGTAGATGATCCCGCTGGCTATGGACGTATAATACGCGATGATGACGGAGATCTGGAAAGGATAGTGGAGCACAGAGATGCCACTGAAGAACAACGACGGATAAAGGAAGTTAACTCGTCGATTTATTGTTTTGATGTTCAGTTCTTGTTTTCTACCCTTGATAAGCTAGATAATCGCAATTCTCAGGGGGAATATTATTTACCTGATGCCATTGAGATCATGAAGCGACAAGGCGCTAAGGTAGGGGTTTTGGTGGCACAAGACGCCGACGAGGTATTAGGGATAAATACTAGAATACAGCTAGCAGAAGCTGACAGAAAGATGCGCTTGAGGATCAACAGGTTCCACATGGATAGAGGGGTGACGATAGTAGACCCCGAGCACACCTATATCGGTCCTGATGTGGTAATCGGGTGCGACACGGTGGTATATCCCGGCAATGTGCTGGAAGGTAGCACGGTTATTGGAGAGGATTGCATTCTGTATCCTAACAACTGCATAGTGAACTCGACCGTCGGGAATGGAGTTCAGCTACAGGCATCGGTGATTTTGGATAGCCGTATTGGCGATGGAACCACGGTAGGGCCGTATGCCTACCTTCGGCCGGGTAGCATCATAGGAAAGGGTGTACGTATAGGCGATTTTGTTGAGATAAAGAATTCCACCATAGGTGATGGGACCAAGATCTCTCATCTGACATACGTAGGAGATGCGGAGGTCGGAAAGGGCGTCAACTTAGGGTGCGGAGTGGTGTTCGTCAACTATGACGGGATCAAGAAGCATAGGACAGTGGTAGAGGATAAAGCCTTTATAGGTTGTAATGTCAACTTGGTAGCGCCGGTGAGGATAGGGCAGCAAGCCTATATAGCTGCTGGGTCCACCATTACCGAGGACGTGCCTGGTAAGGCGCTGGCTATTGCTAGAGAGCGTCAAATAAACAAAGAGGGCTGGGTGGAAAGGCGGCAAAGGATACAGGATACGGAATCCCATGCGTAGCCTTGTGCCAAAATGAATTTCCATTTGTGTATTGCTTGGGATTCTTACTGAGCTACCGCCTTTATAGGTGGCCTTAAGCTATTGCCAGTATCAATTATGGCTGCCCTAGGCGTGCGATAGTTAATTTGCGTTAATAAGGACAAAAACACATAAGAAAGGAGAAAGCTGCAAATGATTACCCATGGAACGGGCATCAAAATCTTTACGGGCAATTCAAATCCCGAATTGGCTGCAGAAATTGCGCAATATTTAGGAGTTCCCATGGGGAAGGCGGAGGTTGGCACGTTCAGCGATGGAGAGATTTGCGTCAATATATACGAGACGGTCAGGGGTGCTGACGTTTTTGTCGTTCAGTCCATATGTTATCCGGTAAACGATAACTTGATGGAATTGCTGATAATGATAGATGCTTTTAAAAGGGCTTCGGCTGGACGCATTACTGCCGTAATTCCATATTATGGCTATGCAAGGCAAGACCGCAAGGCCAAAGCCAGGGATCCCATTACAGCAAAGCTGGTGGCCGATTTGATCACCAGTGCAGGTGCCAATCGCGTGCTTACCATGGACCTGCATGCGCCCCAGATACAGGGATTTTTCAACATCCCGTTGGATCATCTGCTGGGGATGCCTATCCTTGCCCATTATTTTAAAGAGCGAGGGCTTGAAGGTGAGGATGTGGTGGTGGTGTCCCCTGATGTGGGCAGCGTGACTAGAGCCAGAAGCTTCGCCAATCGCTTGAATTCGTCGCTGGCCATTGTGGATAAGCGGCGTCCTAGAGCCAATGTGGCTGAGGTTATGAACGTCATAGGCGATGTGAAAGGGAAAAAAGCCATCTTGATCGATGACCTGGTGGATACGGCGGGGACATTGACGCAAGCGGCGCTGGCACTGGTTGAGCGTGGGGCCACCGAGATATATGCCTGTTGTACCCACGGCGTTCTATCAGGGCCGGGGGTGGAAAGGATTAAAAATTCTCCCATAAGGGAGCTTGTAATAACCAATACCATCCCATTGCCCCCTGAAAAGCGCATTGACAAGATCAAGATTCTATCGGTAGCGCCGCTATTTGCTGAAGCGGTTGACAGGATATATGAGGATATCTCGGTCAGCCCGCTTTTTGAATGAGTTCGAGAGTAAGGTGATGAGTTACCGTGTATGTCATAGCGGGGCTAGGCAATCCGGGAGACCGGTACGTGGGTACAAGGCACAATGCAGGGTTCATAGTAATTGATATGCTTTCCCGTGCATATGGAATACCTTTGAAGTATATAAAATACAAGGCGGTCATTGGAGAAGGCATTATTGGAGACCAAAAGGTGGTGCTGGCCAAGCCACAGACCTACATGAATTTGAGCGGTTTGAGCATACTGGACTTGGTTTGCGGCTACAAGATAAAACCTTCGGAGTTGATAGTGATATATGATGACATAGATTTGAAACTGGGGAAAGTGCGTATACGCCCTTCGGGAAGCGCTGGTACTCACAACGGCATGCGCTCCATCGTATATCAGCTTCAGACAGAGGATTTTCCCCGTATTCGCATAGGCATAGGCACACCACCCCCAGGGCAGGACCTAGCTGATTACGTATTATCTCCTTTCGAAGAAGAGGAGCTCCCTGTTTTTTTGGATGCTTGCCAAAGGGCCGTAAAAGGGGTTGAGCTTATACTCACCAGAGGTATACAGGAGGCAATGAGTAGGTGTAATGGCTAGAAAGAAGCAACTTCAACCGAAAGCGGTGTATAATTCAAACCAGTGGACAAAGTTGGTGATAGGATGACTCCGATTTGGCTAGAGCCCATGGCTAGGTGGGAAGCCTTTGGTACCATCAAGGAGTCGGCCATGAGGGGTGCTGGCCCTGTGGTGTTTTTGGGATTAGGTGAATCTCAAAAATGCCATATGCTGGCCAGCATGTTGTACCCTTTGCAACGTCATTGCCTGTATATAACCAGCGGAGATGTACAAGCCAGGAGAATATATGAAGATCTTTCATTTTTTTATCCTGGCAAGGTCATGTATTTGCCCGAAAGGGAAATGCTGCTGTATGATGTGGCCGCTCGAAGCATGGAGATTACTGAGCGGCGAGTTGGTGTGCTAGAAAAGCTTTTGCTGGAAAAGGCTATGATAGTTGTTGCTTCGATTGAAGCGCTCATGTCCTTGCAGACTCCCCCGCAAATCTTTAAAGACAATATCCTGGCGGTAAAAGTTGGCGATGTTTTGCCCCTTACCCGAGTTGTCAGCAGGCTGGTGCAGATGGGTTATGAACGCGTGCCTGCCGTCGAGGGGAGGGGGCAGTTCAGCGTAAGAGGGGGTATACTGGATATCTTTCCTTTGACGGCCGATGACCCATACAGGATAGAGTTTTTCGATGATGAGGTAGATTCCATCCGCACGTTTGATGTGATGTCACAGAGGTCCATTGAAAACTGCTCTGAAGCGATAATTTCACCCGCCAGGGAACTGGTTTTAACCGCAGATTGGCTTGCGCACGGTAAAGAAAATATAAGCAAAAACTACAGCGAATTTTCAAGCAAAGCCGGGCGTAAGAATATTAGCGCTTCTTTGAAAGAAAAAGTAGAACGCGTTTTGAATGCCTTGGATGAAGGGGTATATGAGGCTGGGCTGGAACGGTATTTTTGTTTTTTTTATTCCCAACGGGCCACCGTATTCGACTATTTGGAAGATTCAGCATTAATAGTGTTGGACGAGCCTGCCAGGATCAGGGAACGGTGCCAGGGGTATTTTAATGAGTTTCAGGAACATTTCAAAGACTTGTTGCAAAGATTTGAGGTTTTGCCCCGGCAGTCCGAGCTCATTTTGGATTATTCAGAGTTTTTAAGCAAATTATCCGGGCATGCCTGTTTGATGTTTCAGATATTGTCTACATCCCATCCTGATTTTGAACCAAAGGCTGCCTATAATTTTGCCGTCAGGAGCATTCCTTCATATCATGGCAAGCTGCAGCTGCTCATCGAGGATGTTGAGCTGTGGCTGAAAAAGGGGTATTACGTCTTGTTTCTTCTAGATAGTCAGGCCAGGAGGGATGGGATTACGGCTTTTTTGAAGGAGCACGGTATCCAGCCCCTATCTGTACAGAACATGGAAGGGGAATTCCAACCTGGCCAGGTAATTGTGGCACCCGGCATTTTAAGCCATGGATTTGAATACCTCGATGCGCGATTTGTAGTCATAAGTGATAGGGAAATTTATGAGGCCCAACGGCGGCGCCTTCAGCCCAGAAAAAAAGCCAGAAAGCTTGAGAGTTTTATGGATTTAAAGGTTGGTGACTATGTGGTCCATGAAAACCACGGTATAGGGAAGTATTTGGGAATAAAGACTCTGATTGTAGACGGACAAAAGAAGGACTACCTGTATATAAAATACGCTGGTACCGATAAACTGTATGTCCCTACCGATCAGCTGGATCTCATTCAGCCTTACATTGGGGTGGGGGATGAGCCGCCAAAGCTGTCAAAGCTGGGAGGTGCCGAATGGCAGCGGACCAAGAACAGGGTACGCCAATCAGTACAAAAGCTGGCAATAGACCTGGTAAAGTTATACGCTGTAAGGCAGTCGATTGAGGGGTACCGATTTTCGCCTGATACCGAATGGCAGAGGCAGTTTGAGGCCCTATTTCCATATCAGGAGACGCCTGATCAGCTTCAGGCTATAGAGGATGTCAAACGAGACATGGAATCACCCAAGGTGATGGATAGATTGATATGTGGTGATGTAGGTTATGGGAAGACTGAGGTGGCCATACGGGCAGCATTCAAGGCTGTCATGGATGGCAAGCAGGTAGCCGTGCTGGCTCCCACTACCATATTGGCTCAGCAGCACTACAACACCTTTGTCAAACGGTTTGAGGATTTCCCATTTACCATAAAGGTATTGAGCCGGTTTAAAACGCCAGCCGAGCAAAAGGAAATATTGAAAGCGCTAAAAGAAGGGAATATCGATATAATAATAGGCACTCATCGATTACTGGGGAAAGATGTGAAGTTCAAGGATTTAGGGCTTCTCATAATTGATGAAGAGCAGCGTTTTGGGGTTGGCCACAAGGAAATGATCAAAGATATAAAAAAGAATGTGGATGTCCTAACGCTTACAGCCACACCAATTCCACGTACCCTGCATATGTCCTTGATGGGCATCAGAGACATAAGCATTATTGAGACGCCGCCTGAGGACAGGTATCCTGTTCAGACGTATGTAGTGGAATACAATGAACCCCTCATTCGAGATGCCATTCTGCGGGAACTGCATAGAGGAGGGCAGGTATACTTTGTATACAACAGGGTAAAGACCATGGATTGGATGTTGCATGAGCTTAAGAAACTGGTACCCGAGGCTAAAATCGCCATGGCGCACGGCCAAATGAGCGAGAACCTTCTGGAAAACGTCATGATGGATTTTTACGAGAACAGGTTTAATGTGCTGTTGTGCTCCTCCATTATAGAAAATGGACTGGATATACCCAACGTAAACACCATTATAGTATACGACGCCGATTGTTTTGGTCTAGCGCAACTATACCAGCTCAGGGGACGAGTAGGCCGCTCCAATCGCCTAGCTTATGCTTATTTTACCTATCGGAAGGACAAGATAATATCCGAACAGGCTGAAAAAAGGCTGCAGGCCATAAAGGAGTTTACCGAGTTTGGTGCCGGGTTTAAAATTGCCATGAGGGACCTTGAAATACGTGGGGCCGGGAACCTCTTGGGTCCAGAGCAACACGGCCATATGGCAGCGGTGGGATATGACCTATATTGTAAACTCCTGGAAGAAGCCATACGCACCATGAAGGGAGAAGAGCTGCCCCAACCCATAGAGGCCGTTATAGACATAAAGGTCAATGCTTACATTGAAGATGATTATATCCCAGATGAAAGTCATAAGATAGAGGTTTATAAGAAGATTGCTGCCATTGAAGGACCTCAAGATAAGATGGACGTTGAAGAGGAGCTGGTGGATAGATTTGGGGATATGCCGTCATCTGTGCAAAATCTGATCGATGTGGCATATGTAAAAGCCCTTGCTAAAAGGCTGGGCATTACCGAAATCGTCCATCGGGGTAAAGAGGTGAAGATGAGGATGATAGACGCCAAGGCTATACCTCCAAACAAGCTCATGGTAGTTTTGAATGAAAATCGAAGCCAGTTGGATTTTGTATCTAAGCCTGTGCCGGTGCTAACGGTAAGGCTGAAGGATTCGTCCGCCAATGCGGCTTTGCAAGCAGCCAAATATGTTGTAGAAAAGCTTGTAGAACATTTAAATTGAAAGGGTGAAAAGGGTATGAAGGAATTAGGAAAATATTTTTCGATTTTTATTGCAGTTATATTTATGCTGGGACTTACGAGCTGTGCCCTGGTTGAGGTGGTGCCTGAGAAGGATAGACAACGGGTTGTAGCTGAGGTTTATGGTGAGAAGGTGCTCAAAGGAGAATTTCTGGATCTCTATAACCAGCAAAAGGCTTATTACGGCATCACTGAAGAAGTCGAAAGAAATGCGCAGTATAAGGAGACAATAAAGGCGCTCAAACAGGATGTGCTGGAGCAGCTCATCATGCTAAAAGTGCTGCAAAAGAAGGCAGAGCAGAACGGTTTTACCGTAAAAGAAGAGTATGTTGATAAGGCCCGTAAAGAGCTGGAAGAGCAGCTCAAAAGCTATGCCGAGGCATTAAAGCAGCAGGCTCAATCTAAAGGGGGAGAGTCTGAGCAGGAAGAGGATTATCTTGAAAAAGCCAGAGAGGAATGGCTACAGCAGCTGAGCGATGCAGGGCTCACGGAAGAGGAATATATTCAGAGGCTAGCTGAGAATATAATGCTGGAGAAGTTTGCGGAAAAGATGCTTGAGGATGTGAAGGTTACCGAGCAAGATGTTGAGCAGTATTACAATGAGCAGCTGGATAAACAGAAGAAAGACCACAGCCTAATAGGAACAGCTCCTGTGCAGCTTTATCGTCCTGCAGGTTGGGTAAGGGTAAAACAAATCTTGATTCCGCTTTCTTCGGAGGATCTAGATGGGTATTACGATTTGATCCTAGAGGGTAAGAAAGATGAGGCCAAAAAGTATTTGGATGAGAAGCTCAAGGCAATTGAACCCAAGGCCCGGGAGGTATATGATAAGGCTAAAGCAGGGGAAAGCTTTGAAGAACTCATCGAGGCCTACAGCGAGGATAAAAATACTACCAACAAGGAAGATGGATATGTGATATACGATGGAAGTGGTCTATTGCCTGATGAGGTAGAAGAGGCGGCGCTCAAGCTTTATGAGGGAGAGATATCCCAACCCATTGCTTCCACCCTTGGTTACCATATCGTAAAGCTTTATGAGAAGTTGCCTGAGAAGGTTTTTACCCTTGAGGAGACAAAGGAGGATATAGAGGAGATATTGCTGGAGGATAAGCGCAATGAGAGGTGGAATACCTTGGTGGAGGAGTGGAAGAAGGAAGCCAACATTAAGAAATACGAAAATCGATTGTAATTAAACGGAAATTTTCAGTCCCTCCGAGATCGAGATGAATAAAAGCGCATGAACAGTAAAATAATATGAATGCAAGGATGGTTTTGTAAATTGATACAGATTAAGGAGGGATGTGTGTGAAAGCAACGGGGATAGTAAGGCGAATTGACGAGCTGGGCAGAGTAGTGATCCCCAAGGAAATACGTCGTACCTTACGGATACGCGAAGGTGACCCCCTGGAGATTTACACCGATGAAGAAGGGGAAGTAATTCTGAAAAAATATTCTCCTATAGAGGACTTAAGCGATTTTGCCAACGAGTACGCGGAGTCTCTGCACAAGATTTTGGGGCATATCGCTTGTGTAGCAGATAAGGATGTTATCGTGGCGGTTGCGGGTATTCCTCAAGCTCGTTTTAAAAAGGAGAAGATCAGCGAAGATTTGGAGCGTATCATAAATGAGAAGAAGATGGTGTTGGCCAATCGTGCCAATAAGGATACGATCTATCCTTTGTTGGAGAGGGAAGGTGGCCAAACGGAGTATACCAGTCAGGTAATCGTTCCCATAATCTCAGGAGGGGAATCTATTGGAGCGGTCATATTGCTGTCTAAAGAGCCCAATGTCGCTATGGGAGACACAGAATTGAAGATAGCTCAAGCTGCAGCAGCATTCATAGGAAAGCAGATGGAACAATAACAAATGGGCAAGAGAAAAAAGGCATTGAGTAACCTCAGTGCCTTTTTTATTTTATGTATTGTAAGGCAAAAGAAAGTTAATATAAATATTTTAGGCAAAAGATTACGCTTTTATTTTAAACTCGGTGAGGAGGATTTCTGTGAGAAAAAGGTCTTTTATCGAAGGGGCAGCTTTGCTGGCCTTTGCAGGGCTGCTGGCTAAAGTGCTGGGGGCAATATTCCGAATACCCCTTACATACATAATAGGCGCTGAAGGCATGGGCCTGTACCAAATGGCCTATCCTATATATTCTTTTCTCTTGATCATATCATCTGCGGGGTTGCCCGTTGCCATCTCAAAGATGGTTTCCGAAAGGATGGCGTATGGTGACTATTTCGGTGCTCATAGGGTTTTTAGGGTCTCTCTAACGCTTTTGGCGTGCCTTGGGATAATTACATCTACCCTGTTAATAGCTTTCAACGGTATGGTATCCACCGCTTTAGGTAATCCTAAAGCCATATATTCTATAATTGCCATTGCACCGGGCCTGTTTTTTGTGTCGGTTCTTTCGGCCTTCAGAGGGTATTTTCAGGGTATGCAGATGATGAGCCCTACTGCTCTATCCCAGATTGTGGAGCAAAGCGGCAAGCTGTTTATGGGTTTATTGCTGGCATGGCTTTTTGTAGATAGGGGGATCGAATTTGGGGCTGCAGGTGCTGTTTTAGGGGTTACCTTGGGTGAGATAGCGGCTTTAGCTTTACTCCTGGGCATATATAGGCGAGAGAAGAAGAATTTTGGGGAAAAAGGAAGGGAAAAAGTTGTAAAGAGAAATCTTAGGGCTTGGGATGGCCAATCAGATGGCGAGATAATAAAGAAATTGGCAAGCATTGCTGTGCCAGTAACCATAGGGGCTTCTCTTATGCCGCTGGTGGGATTGATCGATAGTGTAATGGTGGTAAACCGCCTTATGAGCATAGGAAGAGCCGATTCGGTGATTTCATATACGGTGGAGGAGGCTACCAGCCTGTATGGGCTGCTGACGGCATATGCAAATCCCCTCATCAATTTTCCTGCCATTTTGACAGTGGCTTTAGCCATGAGCATAGTGCCTTCGATTTCTGAGTCCTGTGCGCTAGGCCATCAAAAGGCGGTGGCCCACAAGGCGGCTATAGCCATACGCTTGACCTTGTTGGTGGGCTTGCCGGCGGGTGTCGGTATGTCGGTTTTGGCACACCCCATCATTCGACTGCTTTACAGGGCTTTAGATGATGGCCAGGCGGCTTTAGCTGGCAACCTTTTAAGCGTATTATCCTTTGGCGTGGTGTTTCTTACCCTCATTCAGACTTTGACGGGAATCTTACAGGGAGTTAACCGGGCGTCCGTTCCGGTCAAAAACCTTGCCGTAGGAGCGATGTTTAAGGTAGTAACTACATATACTTTGACGGGGATACCCCGGATAAACGTTCTGGGAGCGGCTGTTGGCACCGTGGTATGCTATGCCATCGCTTCGCTATTAGATTTTTCTGCTGTAGTAAGGTATACCAATACTTTCGTATCTTTTTCTAATTTTGTGGTAAAGCCCATTGTCGCTGTAGCCATAATGGCAACCGCTGTTTCTATATGCTATAAAGCGTTGGAAAGCGTTGTAGGATTAACCCTTGCTACAATGCTTTCCATTATTGTCGGCGTCCTGATATACGGCCTGGCACTCTTGGCGATGGGCATCGTAGAGAAAAATGACTTTAGATTTTTGCCAGGTGGGGATAAGTTGGGGAGGGTGTTATACCAGTTTAGGATATTGCGATAAAAATCCTTAGTTAAAAAAATCAAATTGGCTATTAAACTTGAAAAATTTATGCGCCAGCTGCTTCAAAATATTCAAATAATCTATTATTATTATAGACGGGGATTTGATTTGGCAATGGGTTACATAGGGGAAAGGCGGATGGGGACGACATGGACATCGAAATGGTACAGGGTTATACCTTGATGAGGGATGGGGTCAATAGGTGGCGCATACCCAAATTCGGGAAGATGAGGGTGGATGCCGTAATATACGTGAACGATACCTTGCGCAGCCTCTTGCATGAGGACCAGTCTTTGAGGCAGCTGGTCAATGCCGCCATGCTGCCCGGCGTTGTGGAGCCGGTCATAGGAATGCCCGATATCCATGAAGGGTTTGGGCTACCCATCGGAGGGGTTATGGCCGTAGAGAGACATGGCGTTATTTCCGCAGGGGCTGTGGGGTATGACATCAATTGTGGCGTAAGGCTTTTAAGGACAGATCTGGAGGCCCGCCATTTGAACAAAGAAACCTTGTACAAGCTAATAGAGCGGATTGAACACTACGTTCCAACGGGTATAGGAAAAAAGGGGAAGCACAAGGGTATTACTCGCGGGATTTTCGATGATGTGGTGCACAACGGGGTTGAAGCGGTAATCCGGGCCGGGTTTGGGAGCCGTGACGATTTGGACTGTATCGAGGATGGTGGAAGGCTGGCAGGTGCCGATATTTCTGCTGTCTCCAAAGAAGCCCAGGAGAGAGGGGAGGAGCAGCTGGGCACGCTGGGAGGAGGAAACCATTTCATAGAGATTCAGCGAGTGGACCATATTCTAAACGAGGAGCTGGCAAAGGCCTTTGGCCTGTTCGAGGGCCAGGTAGCCGTCATGATCCATACCGGGAGCCGCGGGTTTGGGCATCAGATTGCCACCGATTATACCAAGATTTTATGGGAAGCGGCTAAAAAATACGGCATTGAGGTGCCGGAGAAGGGCCTTGCGGCATGTCCAATAGATTCCAAAGAAGGGCAAAATTACTATAAAGCCATGGCGGCTGCTGTCAATTTCGCTTTTTCAAACAGGCATATAATCATGTGCGATGTTATCAGAGCTTTTGAAGATGTGCTGAAAAAGCCGGCTGAGGCAATGGGATTTAAACTCGTCTATGATGTTGCCCACAACATTGCAAAGTGGGAACGGCATGGTGGCAGGGACCTTCTGGTGCACAGGAAGGGGGCTACGCGGGCTTTGCCGGCGGGTCATGCTCAAAATCCGGCCAAATACCTGCAAACGGGGCATCCCGCTTTGGTGCCCGGCAGCATGGGTACAAGTTCCTACGTTGTGGTTGGGAAGAATGAGCTGTCAGAGAGCTTTTTTTCGGTCAACCACGGGGCTGGGCGCAGGCTATCGAGAACCAAGGCCAAGTCGATTACAAAGCAGGAGTTTGAAAGGGCTATGGGGGATGTCATATATAATGTAGGGTCATACAAGGATATTGTGGACGAGTCTCCCTTGGCATATAAAGATGTGGAAGAAGTGGTAGACGTGCTGGTTAAGCGGGGCATCACCATACCCGTTGCGCGGCTGGCACCACTAGCCGTGGTAAAGGGTGTGGATTGATATTGCCTTTTAGGATATATTTATAGATTGCATGATGTCACGGTAAAATGTATTAGTAGTACGTCTTATATTAGGAGGGCTTTAAGGGATGAAATATAAGGTTACGGTGGTAGGATTGGGGCCGGGTAGCGAGGATGGTCTTACCCTAGGGGCTTTAAAGGTTTTGCGTCAAGCATCCAATGTGGTTTTAAGGACGGAGATGCACGGGGTTGTTCCCTTTTTGAAGGCACAGGGGATAGAGTATACATCCATGGATGATGTTTATCAAAAAGGGGAAGATTTTGACCGCCTTTATGAGGCCATGGTAAAACGGGTCATGGACATGGCCCAAAGTGGGCAGGTGGTGGTGGGGGTGCCAGGTCATCCCCTTATAGGTGAGAGGCTCACCTTTGAGC
Source organism: Bacillota bacterium (assembly GCA_023622385.1). Lineage (GTDB taxonomy): Bacteria > Bacillota > Clostridia > Caldicoprobacterales > Caldicoprobacteraceae > Caldicoprobacter. The sequence continues at coordinate 54,050 of JAMNZI010000073.1, forward strand.
TTTTAAGGCGACTGGACAGAGAAAGGTATGACATCGATATCGTACCGGGAGTGAGCAATGCCGATGCGCTGCTTGCCTTAATTGGAAATGCCGGTATAGAAGGGTTGAAGATATTGAGCGCTCCCGAGATGAGCGAGGACTTGATAAATGTGCGTTTATCAACGGTAGTTATCAATATATATGACGCTTTGGTGGCATCGGATGTTAAGTTGTTGTTGCTGCGCTTTTATCCCCATGACCTGGAGGTGTTTATAAGCTGGCAAAGCCAGAACAAGGGGTTGGAATACAGGGCTGTGCCCCTGTATGAGATTGATCGGCAACAGCGCTATGACCATACGACGTGCTTGTATCTTCCGCCCATCAGATTCGAGCATCTGGAGTCCTTCGATATGAACCATCTGAAGCAAATTATGGAAATACTCCGCTCGCCTGAAGGATGCCCATGGGATAGGGAACAGACGCACGAAAGTCTTAAACGATATTTCATTGAAGAAGCTTATGAGGTGATAGAGAGCATCGATAAGCAGGACGAGGACAAGCTACTAGAGGAGCTAGGCGATGTGCTTCTCCAGGTGGTGTTCCACAGCCAGATCGCGAGGGAACGGGGGGCATTTGACATATTCGATGTCATTACAAGGATATGTCAAAAGATGATACAGCGTCATACCCATATATTTGGTGATGCTGTCGCAGAGAATGCACAGCAGGTGGTGGCCAACTGGGAGGATCTGAAAAAGCATGAGAAAGGCTTTGTGACCCATGCTCAGGTTCTGCGCGACATACCCCGTGTTCTCCCCGCCCTTATAAGGAGTTACAAGGTGCAGGAAAAGGCGGCTTTGGTGGGGTTTGACTGGGAGAGCGTGGAGGGTGCTATGCAGAAGCTGGAAGAAGAACTGATAGAGCTGAAGGAGGTATATAAGGGAGGTGATGAACAAAAAATTAGGGAAGAAATAGGGGATTTGCTGTTTGCGGCAGTCAATGTAGCAAGGTTTTTAAAAGTGGATCCAGAACTGGCATTGAATGACACCATAGAAAAGTTTATAACCCGTTTTGAGTACATAGAAAAAAATGCCGGGCGCCCTTTACAGGATATGACGCTGGAAGAGATGGATGATCTGTGGAACCAAGCAAAGAAGCGACTTTTAACTTAAAAACATGTATAATTTAAGAAAAATATGGTAATGATATTACTGAAATTCCTCTATAGGAACCAGGCCAAAAGTATGTAAAAATTTCAAAAATTATTTGGGAACAAGGAGGAATTTGAAAAAAAATAGCGAATATGCTATAAGAATCTATTTCAAGGAGGGTTCGTATATGAATAAAGCTGAGTTGATTGCTGCTGTAGCAGAGAGAAGCGAACTGACAAAAAAAGAAGCTGAAAGCGCTATTAATGCTCTGATTTCAGTAATTACTGAAGCAT
>JAMNZI010000216.1 GCA_023622385.1 Bacillota bacterium
TTGTTGCGCTTTATAAACAGGCCATCATCAATTATATACTCAATTCCTTTTTCACTGGCCAAGGTAAGGGCCTTATAGCTCTTACCCGTGCCACTTGGACCTATCAAAGCGTAGACCTTCAACGCTTGCCTCCCCTTAATCTCATATTCGCGCCACACCGGATTCTCTGGCAGCCCGCGCCACAGCCTGGGCTACGGCCTGCCCCACCCGTTTATCAAAGGGAGCGGGTATTATATAGTCCTCGTTGAGCTCATCATCGCTTACCAGCGATGCTATGGCATATGCTGCTGCTATCTTCATCTCCTCGTTTATATCCCTTGCCCTCACGTCAAGGGCTCCCCTAAAAATGCCAGGAAAAGCCAATACATTGTTTATCTGGTTTGCAAAATCCGAGCGCCCCGTTCCCACTACCCTCGCCCCTGCCTCCTTGGCTTCATCCGGCATTATCTCGGGCACCGGATTGGCCATAGCAAAGACTACAGGGTCCCTGGCCATGGATTTGACCATTTCCTTTGTAAGCATTCCGGCAACCGATAAACCTATAAAGACATCGGCACCTGCAATTACATCTTTAAGGCTTCCCTTTTTCCGTTCAGGGTTTGTATGCTTGGCCATCTCTGCCTTTTCAGCGTTCAAGCCCTCTCTTCCCTCATAAATGGCGCCCATCCTGTCACACAGTATGACGTTTTTAAGCCCTACAGCCATTAGCAACCTGGTAACGGCAATCCCCCCCGCACCGGCGCCGTTTACCACCACCGATATATCCTTCATGTCCTTGCCCACTATTTTGAGCGCATTGATCAGAGCAGCGAGAGTCACCACCGCAGTACCGTGCTGGTCATCGTGAAACACAGGTATATCGCACTCGGCCTTAAGCCTTCTTTCTATCTCGAAACACCTGGGAGCCGATATGTCTTCAAGGTTTATACCCCCAAAGCTTCCGGATATGAGCTTTATGGTGTTCACAATCTCATCTACGTCTTTTGACCTTATGCATATGGGAAAGGCATCCACGTCGGCAAACAGCTTAAACAGCACGCACTTCCCTTCCATAACCGGCATACCAGCCTCGGGCCCTATATCACCCAATCCCAGCACTGCCGATCCGTCGGTCACCACAGCCACCAAATTCCATCTCCGGGTATATTCATACGAAAGGTTGACGTCCTTTTGTATTTCCAGGCAGGGCTGTGCAACCCCTGGCGTATAAGCCAATGACAGGTCCTTTTTGTCTTTGATGGATACCCTGCTTATGACTTCTATCTTGCCCTTCCACTGCCTGTGGAGCTCCAGGGCCTCTTGCTGTATCGACATACCACCATTCCCCTTTCTTACATGCTTAAAGCACCCAATGTGGCCCTCGCTCACCTCTCATGCATGATTTCACATCACCGCGATGCTTATTTTATCAATACAATTCGCTCCGTATGCTCCCTACAACCTTCAAATAAAGTGCTAAAAGTCCAAATTAAAAGGCATCAACGAAGACCACTTGCTCTGCAAAAATTATTTATCTCTAGCGTTGTAATACTCGCAGTATTGGGCCAAAAAGCACTCGTGGCATTTGGGCTTTCTAGCGGTACACACCCTTCTCCCGTGCCATATGAGCCAGTGATGGGCCCTTGACCATTTATCCTTGGGTATATTCTCCATAAGCTGCATCTCGGCATCCCTTACGTTGGCAGCATGAGCCAGCCCCAGCCTATTGGCCACGCGAAACACGTGGGTGTCAACCGCAATGGCATCAACCCCAAAGGCATTGCTGGCCACAACATTTGCCGTCTTCCTGCCCACACCCGGAAGGGTCTGGAGCTCTTCCACATCCTGCGGAACTTGTCCACCGTATTTATCGAGGATGATCTGACTGGCCTTGATTATGTTTCTGCTTTTGGTTTTATAAAAACCGCAGCTGTAAATTTCCTTCTCCAGCTCTTCGGGAGACAGGCGGACAAAATCCTCAGGTCCTGGGTATTTTGCAAAAAGCGTAGACGTAACTTTATTTACCTGCCTATCGGTGCTCTGGGCTGAAAGCATAGTAGCCACCAGAAGCTGAAATGGAGTTTTATATTTGAGCTGTGTAGTGGCTCCTTTATAATGTTTTTCTAGCTCATCCAATATTTTTTGATATCTTTCCCTGTCCGTCAAAAAGCCCTTTTCTCCTTTCTTCAAACAGATTATCTTTTGCATATTATACAATAAATATTGTAATTTACTCAAGCAGGATATAAAAACCTGTTTATGTATGCTCAATGACATTATCGGTTGGATATTCTGATCAATTCGCCTTTTCAAAATACAAAAATATAAATACGTTGCTCCCAATGAATGGCGTAATCGAAAAATTATGGAAATAAAATAATCCCCACCTTGAAAAAGTGGGGATTATTTGTCTTTACAGGCCTCTACAAAGGCAATGACATTCTCTATGGGGACATCGGGTTCCAGAACATGTGTGGGCTCAAGGATTAAAGCTCCGTCATATCCTAAGGTTCTTTTTCGTTCCCTTACCACTTTTTTTACTTCGTCTGGCGTTCCAAAAGGCATGGTGCTCTGAGTCCCAACCGTGCCTTTCAGAACCAAGTGCTTCCCGTATTTTCGCTTTACTTCAATGGGATCCATGCACTCAGGCTGAATAGGATTCAATATGGTAACTCCAATCTCAATAAGCTCGGGTATAATATCCATAATATTTCCATCGCTATGATAATCTACCTGTATATCAGGTTTTATGTCCTTTGCTGCTTTTATCACTTTGGCCCATCTGGGCTTCAAAAATCTTCTCCAGTGTTCGATTGAAAACATAAGCGTCCTTTCGTTGGCTACATCGTCGCCTATGGTCAACCAATCTACTCCGGCTCTTGCCGCAGCTTGAGCAACCTTCACGTTGCGCTCGCAAATCTTATCCAGTATGAATTCACATATCTCGGGATTAAGTATCATATCCATGAGAAACTGCTCGTATCCCCGGATCTGCCAAGCAACCTCATAGATATGCCCCACCCAGCAGACAACAGGTTGATTGTTTTCATGCGCTGCCTTAACCTGTTCTGCCATATGGCAATCCGTCCAACCCTCTACATTGGGATAGGGAAAATCTTCTACTTCTCTAAGAGTCTTTGCATTTCTCAAAGGGCTGACATATCTGGTAAAGTGATACAGACTTCCCGGTACTTCCAGTACACCAAAATCGTTGATAAACGCATTGGGTGGAATATCCATATCCTCGTAGTACCTGGTAAAATCAGGCTTTTTAAAACCCTCAGGGGGCTTTAAGGCCACCGATGCCACACGAGGCATATCAAAATATTCTACAAAGCTATCCTGTGGTTTTAATCCCAGATGTTGGCGAAGTCGCCTTTCCAAATCCGGCGTGCAATGGAAGAAAAAAAGATATTCGTCATGTGGAATATGCTCCACTGTTGCCTTAAACAATTCCAAGCTATTCACAATACTCCCCTTCCTAAGCAACCCCTTTTAAAATATCTGAATTTTGTCAAACAACTCTAACCTTCCAAAGCCACCGATATCATGGCAAAGTACTTTTCATCCGGCACATACTCCGGAATGCTGTTGCCTGTCCCCAGCGCATAACCACCTCTGTTTTTTGTCCTTTCCAACATAGCCCTACAGCGCTGCTTAATCCCATCTACAGAAGCCCTGCACACAAAATCCACATCAATACCGCCCAGAATAGCTATTCTCCCACCCCAGCGATCATACGCCTCCTCTACTGGCATGATGGTATCCTCATAGGAATGTTTTGCATCATACCCCATATCTTCAATGATGTCCTCCATAACCTCCTCAAGATTGCCGCAGGAGTGGAGGATGGCAGGCTTCCCAAATCTATGAATGGTTTCCACGATCTCCTTATGCCATGGGAATACATATTTGCGCATATGCTTAGGCGAAAGCATTGTCTGGGTTTTAAATCCCCAATCGTCATTGGAAATCAGAGCACCCACCGTATCGTAAGCCGCACAGATTTCATAATAGCGAACCAGCCTTGAACCTACGGCATCGAAAATATCCTGTACCAAGTCTGGATCCTCATAGATCATATAGCAAAGCGAATCATAGCCAACCAGCTGAATAACATTTTCCAGTACACCACCCGGCCCATACACAATTAACTTCATGCCATCAGGCAAATCGGATTTCAGCTTTTCCAACCTGGAGTAATCAAACGAGTCTGGATCAGGCCATTTATAATTTTCAAAATCTTCACGGTTTTTGATTACACCTCCCTCATTCAAAGAACGGGTCTTAAGCTTTCTAACCTCTCCACACGGAAAAGAGAAGTCCGAACCGTGGATTGTAGCATAATCATACCCAGCATTTTTAAAAGCCTTAATCATAATCCTAATCTGTTCCAGCGGATCATCGTGTACTGCAGCCATGGATTGCCCTGCAAGCTTTTCATAAAGAGGTTGGTTGAGGAAGAACTCAAAAAGTGTGGGCCTGTCTGGAACCTCACATCGTAAGACCTTCAATAGATTTGTGAAATCAGGTTTTCGCATATAACTCCCTCCTATGTGGTCGATAAGATGAGATAGGACATAGCTTTCAGCAAGAATTACACAATCAGTATAGTGTCTGCACCAAGATAATGAGTAGGGGCTTGCTGAATAGCTTTGCAGCATACTACCTATGTTCTCACATGAAGCTCAGATATTCTCCATCTGCTACGGGGTAGTCAGCTATTTTTCAGCCAAAATTATTTTACCATATTTTTTGCACATTTCATCTCATCCTTCTCACAAAAAATTGGCACAAGCGTTAAAACCCATCAAAATCCTTGCAATAAAATTCTTATGGGGTGCATATAAATTTACTGAACTTACATGTCCTACGAGGTTTGTTAATGTCAAAAATAATGGTATGTACGGATAGGAGGTGGCAAGGTGAAGCTATATCACCGCAACGATCATATAGTGCGGTTTAAAAACGGTGACTTATGGCACTTTTTTTCCCAAAGAGGGAAGGGCATATACTTGCGCTACATGAAAAAAAACGGAACTTGGAGAAACGCTATAGAGCTTGTAGCCAATGCCCACGAGCACTTTTCAGTATCCATAGACTGCCACGACCACTTACATTTGATATACCAGGACCATAACGGGGAAATAGTATATATGGAGTATAACGGAAATAAATGGAACAAACAGTTGCTTCATCAATACGACACTTCAAAGTATATCGTGCAATTCCCCACCATCATCGCCCTCAACCAGCAGGTTCACGCCATTTTTGCTGTGGGTACAACCCCCTCTAACGGCGTTTGGAGCCTTTACCACTGCTACAACAACGGTAACGACTGGATTAAAGGCGAGATAACCACATATTCAGACGGAAAACAGACCAGCCCTTTTTACCTTGACCATGACCAAAAAAGCATTCACATTGTTTACCGCAGCCTGTATCGTAACCAGCATAGGTTATTTTACTGCCATTTTGACGGCGCCCGTAATGGCTGGAGCATACCCGAGCACCTAAGCCGCAACCTGACCGATTGCAACATGCCCAGCATCCTCGTCAAAAACAATAGACTTCACTTTGTATGGACGTCAATAAGGAATTCCAACCTGCAGGTTATGTACCGCAACCGGCCCCTCAATTCATACTTAAAAGCCGGTTTAGAAAAAGAGGCGCTTTTATCCTGTGAAGAATCAAATTGTTCGGATCCGCAGCTGTTGTGGGCAGACAATCAGCTTTGGTGCATGTGGTACCAAAACGGCGATATATACTGCTGCTCATCTCCCGACGAGGGAACCACTTGGAACCAGGCAAAGCCACTAGGATGGTCGCATATCGACAGCTGCTATTGCATAAAATATTCCACCAACTATCCCGAAGACCAGTCCCTCCTCAAAATGCATCGGATATTCGCAAGGTTGGATGACGGCTTGGAAATTCTCTTGCCGGAAAAAAGCAATGGCCTTTCAGCAGACATACATGCTGTAAATATAGAGCATCCGCCTTCGAAATCAACTATGGATCAACCGCACTCTGAACATCCCGAACCGTTACAGCAGGACAATGGGCTTTCCTCGGCTCTAAAACAAGATAGCATCGCTTCTCTCTCAGAAGCATCACCAAACGCGTCCTATAACCTATCAGAAGAAGCCCTGCTGAAAGATACAGCCCCCACACCTACAACTTCCCATCAGGAAATGCACCATTTAAAACCAGCCAACGACGTGCATGTCCCCCAAAGCGCACCTTCCGATGGCGTAAATTCCACCCTTCACGATGCAGCCCTGGGTGCCACAGATCACGTGGCAGACAAAAAGCAAAGTACACCAATGCCACATACACAACAGCCTGAAACTGAATTAAAAGAAGCTTCCATAAAACCAGACAATACGATACAAGAAAGCCATCATACCTATGAAAAAGCAGGGCAATTACCTGCCGACCAGGCCATACCCGACAATACCGTAAGTCGCGTACTGGCTTTGATACAGGAGATGAACAATGTAAATGGGCCGAGAACTAGGCTTCAGGCTCTCCTTGGCAAAAGCCAACCAGAACGGGACAGCGCTCATTACCTTTACCAGCTTGATATCCTCTTGAACTCCTGGATCAAAAAGGCCGAGGAAATCCAGGCTGAAAACCAGGACATCATGAGGGAAATCGATGCGTTACGAAGGCGTTCTATAGAGAATCGGCGACAATGGGAAATATTCCTGGAAGAATTTGAGGAAATAAAAGACCTGATGGAAAAAAAGTCGAGAATGGGCTTCTTACGAAAAATTATAGGCTAATATCACAATTATTTTAATTCTCGGTAATACGGCTTATCAGCCACATAAACCCCACATTCATCATCAAGTGTATATTTTAAGCATCTGCAAGACCAGTAAAATATATCTTCATTTTATCAATCAAATAATGCGCTTCCAAAGGAGGATTTAATAGTGATATACATGGACAACGCGGCCACTTCATGGCCAAAGCCCGAATCAGTGTATAGAGCCGTTGTGGATTGCATGAAGAGACATGGAGCTAACCCTGGCCGTTCAGGGCATAAGATGGCTATGCAAGCAGGAAAAATACTGCTACATACCCGCGAGCTGCTGTGCCGGCTATTTTCGATAGATAATCCCTTTCAAATGATATTTACCCTGAATGCCACCGAAAGCCTGAACCTGGCCATCAAAGGATGCACAAAGCCGGGCGACCACATCATCACCACCACCATGGAGCACAACTCGGTGGTTCGCCCGCTCAAAGAGCTGGAAAAATATGACATAACAACCACCTATGTTAAAGCCGACAGCCAGGGACGCATCGACCCTGACGACATAAAAAAGGCCATCCGACCCAATACACGCCTCATTGTCACCACTCATGCCTCTAACGTGACGGGAACCCTTGTACCCATAGACAAAATAGGCAAAATAGCAAGGGAGTACGGCATACTCTACTTGGTAGATGCAGCGCAGACCGCCGGTATAATCCCTATCGACCTTGCAAAGCTGCATGTGGACATGATGGCCATGCCGGGACACAAAGGGTTGCTTGGGCCTCAAGGAACCGGCGTGCTCTATATAGCTCCCCATGTAAAGTTAAAACCGTTAAAGGAAGGAGGTACAGGAAGCCAGTCTGAAAACCTCTATCAACCCGAATTTACCCCTGACCGGTATGAGTCCGGAACGCAAAACACCCCCGGAATTGCTGGCCTTGGGGCAGGGATCGGCTATATATTACAACAAGGCCAAAATAAGCTGCTTGCCCATACCACCAGGTTAGAGAAATTCTTTTTAGAAGCCGTGTCCCTTATTCCGGGCATAAAGGTCTACGGCCCCATGAACATGGATGAACGAATAGGCGTCATTTCAATAAATATAAAGGATTTTGACTCGACGTACATTGCCGGCTTATTGGATGAAAGGTACGACATTGCAACTCGAGGTGCTATTCACTGTGCTCCCCTGGCCCATCAAACCATAGGTACCTTGAAACAGGGAACCGTGCGCTTCAGCCCCGGCATTTTCAATACCATGAACCAAGTCGTAAAGTGTATAAGAGCTCTTGAGCAGCTGAGCCGCCTGAAATAGCATTAAAAGGAAAAACCCCCGCAAGTCAATATCCTGCAAGGGTTCCCCTATCTATTGGCCAATTATGCTTTTGACATCCACCAGCCCTCTGCCCTGGGCGTATATATTTTTATCTATGGTCCTGGCATATTTCAAAATTAACGACTTTACATCATCGGGCGTATACTCGGGATGCGCTTCAAAGATAAGGGCTGCAATGCCGGCTACTATGGGCGCTGCCACCGACGTTCCCGACATGGTAGTATACGCCTTTTCCAATGAATAAAGCCTTGGCCCACCGGTATAGTTACGGTCGGTGTTTAAAGATACCACATTCACTCCGGGCGCCACCACGTCGGGCTTGGGTATATTACCATGGGCCGGACCGCGGCTTGAAAACTCTGCAACTACATCATCGCTTATATCAACCGTTCGTTTATCGTCTACGGCTCCTACCGTTACGATATTAGGGCTTATACCCGGAGTGGTGATGGTCCCTCTCTTTGGGCCCGAGTTGCCCGCCGCAGCCGTCACAAAAATGCCTTGTTTCCATAGCTTATTGACAGCCGCCACAAGGGGGTCATTCTTCATAGCTCCAGAAGGTTTGGAGCCAAGCGATAAGCACACTACCTTTATATTATATTCCTTCCAGTGGTCTGCCACCCATTGCATGCCTGCAACTATTCTTGAAGCGCTGCCCTCCCCATCCCGGTTCATAACTTTAACCGCAATTATATTGGCTTCGGGTGCTACCCCTGCATATTTCCCGCCTGATGAATAGCCGTTCCCGGCCGCTACCCCTGCAACAAAAGTACCATGCCCGTTATCGTCGTAAGCACTTTTTCTATCATTGACAAAATCCTTAAAAGCGATAATCCTATTTCTGGGCCTTATCAAATCAGGATGCGGGTAAACGCCGGTATCAAGAATAGCAATTCCAATGCCTTTCCCAGTATATCCCATCAGGTTGACATCCCTTGCCCCCACCTCTTGCGTGGCTATATTTAAAAGCGAGTTTATATCTACGTCATCAGAAACATATCTTATCGATTCCTCCTCTGCAATCTTCTCAAGCATGGACCGTGGAATTTCAACCGCATAAGCATTGATAAGAGGCAATTCATATAATATCCTTATTCCCATCTTCTGTAGGCATTCTCTGCAAATAGACTCCTGTTCTTCTTTAGAAAATATAATAGCCGATACCCTACCGTCTGTACTCAAAGTCTGAACCTTTTTGATAAGCCTGCGATCAATCTTTTCTTCAATTTTTTTCGTCTTTTCCAAAAAAGGAAATAGCAGCATTCCCAACAGTAAATTCAAAGCCTTTTCCCCCTTTCACTTGCATCTGGTATATGTTATGTATACCTTCTGCAAGTTGTTAAGGGAGACTGGCAAGATTTTTCCCGCCTAGAGGCTTTGTAGCTCCCTAAGCAACCTCTCCAGCTTTTTCCTCTGTTGCGGCTCCAGCACAGGCATAATGGCTTTTATCATGCCCACGGCTTTTTCACGGGTAATGCCGCCTTTGCCCGATTTGATCATAACGGCCATCTCGCGTATAAGCTCATCCTCCGATTTTCCTTGCATATTCTGAACCATCTGGAGCAATTTTCTCATGTCTTGGTTTCCCATATTCATTAAAACACCACCTCTAAAGCATTAATATTGTTCTAATACATAATTATTCAAAAGTTGTAATATTGCTACTTAAGGCCAATGCACAATTTACAGAAACCTGCATATTATGAGTTAGAGAAAAGTATAAGGGATGGTGAGCGATTTATGCCTCGCGAGATGCTCAATGGCAGCTTCAAAGGCGTCAATGTGCTTTTTTTCTTCATGGCACTAACGCTCATATGGGATGTACATTTTGAAATAAATCACCTGTTTTTCTTCTTTATATTTCTAGTATTGACATCTGCGGTATAAAACGGTATAGAAAGCAAGGAGGAATTCTATGGAGAGCAAATACCCTTTAACGCCGGTATCCACAACGCAAACGCCTCGTAAAATGAGGCAGCCATACAACCAGTACTCGCAAGAACAACCACTCACCAAAGCCAAGCCATCACCACCCGCAGCGATAGATTCATCCATCAGGGATTTGCCGGATGCACCTAAAAAAATTTACGGGTTCCTGACACGCCCCGTAAATCCACTGCCGCTATTTTTTATCTTCATCATAATCAAAATACTGGCTTCAGAAATACATAGTAGCAATAAAAACGCGTTTTCCATCAACAACCTGCGGAATTCCATCAGTCAGGCAGTATATAATCCTGAAACCATAAATATGCTTATGGCCGTAAGCCCGTATCTGGATGTGCCAGAGCAGGAGGGAATATATACTATTATAGGCATACTGGAAGCCATTCAAATACTCAAAGGGCTTCGGGAAGGAAGCTATCAGGCTCAGCGCATGCAACAAATACCCGTTCTGGGATTGGAAAACGAAAACAAAAGCCTTGGAATAGTCAAGGCGCTAAAAGACTATATGCCCGAGAACAGCCGTCCCTTCATTGATAGAGCTATACAGATCCACGAGTCGATGGAAAAGCTCTCAAACAACATAAAAATATACAGAAACAACCTAAAAATAGCAGGCAGCCGTAAACCCAACCCCATAGAAGACCTGGGCGAAATCATAAAGGTAATAAAACCCATCATACCCGATGAGCAGCAAACCAAACTGGAGAGGCTTCAAAAGATCATTCAGGTTGCTCAGATAATGGATTTGGACGAAATGATTAAAAACAGAGGAATAAGCATCAATAAAAGAGAAGAAAATGAAGATAATTCGGTAAAAGGTCAGCACAAAATAGAAAAAATCGATATCGCAACATATACAACCGATCAAGATGAGGATAAGAACGAAT
>JAMNZI010000065.1 GCA_023622385.1 Bacillota bacterium
TTGCACTCAAGCTCAAAGAAGCCTTTGGACTTAAGGACGTAAATGAGCTGCCCATAGCTTACAACATTGCATGGTATGAGCAGAAAGCAGTTATAGTGCTGCTTGCGCTGCTGTACCTGGGCGTGAAAAACATCCACTTGGGCCCAACGCTGCCCGCATTCCTGTCCCCCAACGTCGCCAAGGTGCTGGTTGAAAAATTCGGCATCGGTGGCATAACCAACGTGGACGATGATATAAAGATGTTTATGGCCGAGTGAATTTAGAATTTATTTCAATTACTACAGAACTAAATCGAGTAGGAGGGGGTGACTAACCCCCGTCCTCTCACACCACTGGACATGCGGGTCCGCATCCGGCGGTTCACCAAGCTTGACGAAGACTTTGATAGCGCTCAGTTAAGCTCATCAGGCCCTGGGTTCGCCAGTAGGCGTTGCCCAGGGCTCTATTCATCGGCCCATGGGCCATCCGCCACGGCCCCCTACGAGCATTGGCCATTTCATGTATTACCCACTCCGGTAACCCCAGTGCACGTAACTCGCGGTATCTTGTCCGTACTCGCTTCCATTGCTTCCACAGGCACATACGCAATCTCCTCCGCATCCAGCCTTCTAGCTCCTTGAATACGCTGAGTGTCTCAGCTAGTGTAAAGTAACCCATCCATCCGCCTAGATAGCTACTGAGGCGCTCTATGCGCTCAGCCATGCTTATGGGTTTATTCCGATCTGTTATTCCCCGTATCTTTTCCTTCACTCGCTCGATGGTTTGCGGTGCCAGACGGATGAGAATTTTCCCTCCTTTGGCTTTGTGCATGCTGAACCCCAGAAACTTTAGTTTCCATGGCCGGTCTACCGCACTCTTTTGTTCGTTTACCTTAAGCTTCAACCGCTCCTGCAGAAACTTACGAATATTAGCCATAACCCTCTCGCCCGCGCGCTTGCTCTTGACATATATGTTGCAGTCATCGGCATAGCGGACAAATCTGTGACCCCTCTTCTCCAGCTCCTTATCAAGGTCATCTAAAAGAATGTTGGCCAGAAGCGGGCTTAGAGGTCCACCCTGTGGCGTCCCTTCTGCCGTCTCTATGACCACCCCATTTATCATGACCCCTGCAAAGAATTTCTCTATGTCCAGGTCCACGGCCCATTCGTATCCTTCTTCCACGTATTGACGCGCTTTCCTTACCGCGTCGTGCGCCTTCCGCCCAGGTCGAAACCCGTAGCTGGCTTCTGAAAATTGTGGATCGAAAATGGGCGTCAGTAGCTGAATAAAACAATTATTCAGCCTTCCTTCGAATAATCCGGATCCCACTGCGGTTCTCTTAATCCAAGCCACTCATTTATAGCAAGTATAAACGCATTCCAACCAAAAACTCTATGCAAAGCCGAATCTTTGGGATCTCCAGTTAAGGATAAATATTCTCTGCTAACCGGATTATCAAAATCAAAGTTAAGTTCTGCATTTAGACGCTTTCTCATTATCTCATCCGCTTTACTCCAACCATGATATTTACCTACAGCAAGGGCAATATATTGTTGACGAAGCCAGCTACCTCCATTAACATATGTTCCTCCTTGCCAGAAAAGGCCCCCATTAAATGGATTTGATTCCTTTGTAAAAAACGTGCCATCAGTCATACACAAATTAGGCATTAATCCCTCATCAGTCAAAGGATATTTTTCGAGAGTATTGATAACAATTTCACAATCGAGCATAGGTCTTCCAAACATATATATACTCAGAAATTCTGGTTCAAAATCAACGTTAGCAATTATTCCTACAGCCGAGCCATTCTTCCCAAGCTTATTATCAGGAAAAGTATGAAGAAATTTACCATAAACACCATAATCTCCATAATAACTACGGTATGCCAATTCGGCCGATCTTATATACTCTTCCTCAATTTCAACCCCCAGTTCCTTCGCTGCCCTCAAAGCTACTGCATAATATCCCTGACTAGATGCAAATCTACATAGACGATCCTGCCACATTACGTCAATACCTGACTGAGGATTATTGGTATATATTACACCATCACCATCAGGATCATAAGAACTTATTATAAATGACGTTGCCTTACGAACCCTTTCCATATCTGGTTCAATACCAAATCGTTTCTTATTGAGATAACTCCAAATTATATAGAGATAAGTAATTTCATTATCAGAATGTTCAATACTCCCATGGTATGCCGTAATTATATTATCTACACACCCTCTTTCGTCCATTGTGTTACCT
>JAMNZI010000238.1 GCA_023622385.1 Bacillota bacterium
ATAAGGATGGACAGAAAAGTAAGCCATCCCCTTGAAACAGCCATGTCACCCAGCATCACGTTATAATTATCAAATAAAGGATTTAATATGCCAATTCCTATGATCAAAGGCTCAACAAGCAATATCCTCTTTAAGACAGGGACCACCGGTATCTCAGCAAAAGAAATAATGAAAACTGGATAAAAGACAAAAGGCAAAACAGCACTAACCTCATATTTTTCAAACGAGGTCAGCACCACCATATAAACAATAGTGGTAAGTAGCTTCATCACGGGATGAATGCCGTGTATGAACGTCTTTTTTCTGGCCAGGTCATCCAGCAAACCTATGTCATATAACGAATTCACAATATTAGGCATACAGACCTTCCTCAAATGTAAAATATTAAAACAGCTTTATTAAGCAACGGCTTTGCTCTTCTTTTTCTTTGATATGTTTATAATCCATCCCAAAATTACAGCCAGCACAAGCGTAATAGCTCCTCCCACTATACCCGATATGCTTGTTCCAGCATCGACCAAAGGCCAAGACTTTTCACCCTCTGCAACCGGTTGTTCTTTCGCCTCGTCTTGAACTGCTTTAAAGCTATAATCAGGCAAAAACGCAATCTTGCTTTGAATTTCAGAAAATATATTGTGAATACCATTGGGTGGGTCTAATTCAGCTGTGCCAGCTACTCTTTCCACTGACCATTCCAGACCATCGGGATTGGCAGAACCAAACCATGAAAGCAAACCGCCCACCACAACCGCTGCAACCGCTAAACCTGCCACGACCTTCTTGATGGGCACGCCCCTCAGGGTTTCACCAATAGCTGCTCTTTCCAATATTTCAGGTCTGGCTTTCCATATGAAGATAACTATTGCCGCGGTAGCAAGCCCTTCAATCACCCCAATGGCAAGGTGTATAGGCTGCATGAACAACAGGAATTGGCCAAAGGGCAGTTCAGTCTTCCCTGATAAAAGCGTCTGAATCACAACGCTGAAAGCTCCAAGCTGCAAGCCAACCACCGATGAAACCATAGAACCAACAAAAATACTCTTTGGATTAATACCTTTACGTACAAGCTTTTTGTAAATAAAGGGATAAGCTACAAAGCAGGTATAAAAGCCAAGATTAAAGACATTACAGCCATAAGCTAGCAATCCACCATCACCAAAGAACAGTGCCTGTATCAGCAAAATCGATGCCATTGTAAGAAATCCCGCGTAAGGCCCCAGAAGTATTGCCAGCAGCATTCCTCCGCCAAGGTGTCCGCTGGAACCGGTCCCGGGTATCGAGAAATTGATCATCTGTGCCGCAAAGACAAATGCCCCCATAACTCCCATCAGAGGGATTTTGCTTTCATCCATATCATTTTGAACCTTTTTAGCGGAATAAGCCGCAATTCCAGCAGTAGCAGCCAGCATGGTTCCACCAACGACCGGTGAAATCAAGGCATCGGCCATATGCATAGCACCAACTCCTCTAAAAGAAAATAAAATAACCCATAAAAGGCAAGATTCGACATCTCTATCACCCTTCATGGGTTTCCCTTCATGGGCTCAATTTAAACAAAATTTTTGATATGCCTCTCTGAAACCTTCATGGTTTCAATTTTAAATAAAACTTATCATAACTTACCACATGCTGTCAAGGCCCCACTTTAACTATTTTAATCCAGATTTGATTTAGTCTTCAATTGTCCAGCGGCTTCTTGCATTATCTTCATACAGAAGGTTATATACACCCTAATCTTGATTTATGTAGGCATTCATGACTGGCCAGGCAGCATCTGCGCATAAAAACGGTGTCCACCCTCTCCAATGACAAGCTTGCGATGATTCTCTCCACCATCAGCCTTAAACATTGATTTGACAAGCTCAAACCTCTTTTGCATAGACAATTACCAGGTTTTTCTTTTATAATTCATTAACCACAATTAGCAATGTGAACTATCACCTACCTATGGAGGTGGTGGCTTCCTGTACCATCGACCAGACTTGCTACAGAAAAAACTTCTTTTTCTCGCCCTACCTTCCACTCAATATGGTAAGGTCCATGACTTTGCTTTCTATCTCCAGTAAACTGTTGTTGATCTTTCTGTACTTTTCCATATCCACGTTATCGCTGTTTAGATACTCTTCGATGAGCTTTAAGGCATTTTCAATCAGGTGCCTTATATTCACAATCTCATTCTTCAGCTTTTCTATATATACTCTTTCAACCTGTCCTGAAACCTCTAACTCTTCTCTACCCGCAACATCTATCTCTTTCACCTCGGCCTTGCCTCTTACTTCGTAGGCCGTATTGTAAGCCGGAATTAGGCATTCGATTCCTAAAATATCATTTATCTCTTTTGCAAGCCCTTCCTTGGCTTCAGACTCCCCGTGTACTAAAAACACCTTTTTGGGTTTCTCGCTAAAATTTTTGAGCCAGTTTATCAACCCTTTTTTATCGGCGTGGCTAGAAAAACCTTCCACATCATATATCTCAGCGTTTACACGAATATCCTCTCCCAGTATCTTGACCTCTTTGGCGCCATCCAAAATTCTCCTTCCAAGGGTACCCTCAGCCTGATATCCAACAAATACCACGCTGCACTCCTTTTTCCACAGATTATGTTTCAGATGGTGTTTAATTCGTCCTGCCTCACACATGCCGCTGGACGAGATGATTATCTTGGGTTCATTGGAGAAATTGAGCATTTTAGATTCCTCAACGCTTTGAATAAAATGGAGATTTTCAAAATACAGCGGATTATCTCCCTTCATCAGATAATCCCTTGCTTCCTCGTCAAACACATGGGCATTGCGAGCGAATACTTCGGTCGCCTTTATGGCAAGTGGGCTGTCTACATATACTGGTATTTTCCTCAATCTATTTTCCCTTTCCCCCGCTTCACTCAATTTTTTGTCATAATACTTGTTCAGGTGATATATTATCTCCTGGGTTCTGCCCACCGCAAAAGAGGGTATGATGACACTGCCTCCCCTCTCAGCAGTTTTCAGTATTATGTCGATCAGCTGCTGTTCCGCTTGCTCAACGTCCTTGTGTTCTCTGTCCCCATACGTTGACTCCATTATAACATAATCTGCGCTATCGATCGCTGCCGGGTCCTTCAGCAAAGGCTTTTCCTTCATGCCCAGGTCTCCTGAGTAGACAATCTTGATCACCTCATTCTCATCTTTAAACCACATCTCGATTATGGAAGAACCCAGTATATGCCCGGCATCGCTGAACCTCACTGTCAAATCGTCATCCACCTTAACGATCTGGCCATACAGTACCGGCTTAAAAAATCTCAGGCTGTCGTGTACATCGGCTTGGGTATAAAGCGGGTCAACCAGCGGCTTGCCCGAACGCTTTGCTTTCCTGTTTTTCCATTCCGCCTCGGCTTCCTGAATGTGTGCACTGTCAAGCAACATAACCTCGCACAAATCATAGGTGGGCTTTGAACAATATATGGTTCCCTTAAAGCCCTTCTTGACCAGCAAGGGAATTCTTCCGCTGTGGTCTATATGGCTGTGGCTTAAAAATAAATAGTCGATGTCAGCCGGATTGAACTCAAATTCCGCATAGTTCAGCTCCTCATCCTTCCCCTGATACAGGCCACAGTCAAGCAGTATAAGCTTATCATTAAACTCGATTACATGGCATGACCCCGTTACCCCATCTACCGCGCCTAAAAACCTTATTTTTATCATCTAATTATACAGTAACGCAGAAGACCCCTTAAAACAGAGCCTTCTGCGCCACTCCTCCTTTCTTGCAAAATTTTAGCTTGTCATAAAATCCAAAGGGCTCATTTTACAAATCTCGTCCTTCTACTGCATCTATCTCTCACAAAGTATCTTTTATATCTCTCAAAGCATCTTGAAACACTTACTTCAAAGCCAATAATACTTTACAAGCATTTACATTTCATAGCTAATCGCAGGTCCCCTACCATATTGTATATTCGATAAAAACTCGAAAATTCCTTCAAAGATGGTAAATTTTCTATAGACCGAGCAAATCGAGCAAGCGTTCCCATAAATTCATCTTGGGCTGGATATCCTGAACATCTTGCGCTTCTTTTGCCTCCTCTTCATACGCTATTTCTCTGGTTCTCATGATAAACTGGACGTTGCTGTTCTTGTTTCTTTCGTTATCCATAAAGGACCTGTAGCCGTCAGCCAGCTCCTCCATTCGCCGTTTCAATGCCTTGGCAAAGCGCATGTCGTCAATTGCTTGTATAATCCCCTCTTCCATTTCGGAAAGGCCCTGCGAATCCATCGCACTTAAGCCCTCATCCATCTTTTCCAAAACCTTGACCAAAGAATCCATTCCCGTGAACATCCTGGTTAAATTTCCGCTCAAGGCATCCAAGCCATCAGCAACGTCCCCCACTCCCTCAACATACTTTACAAGACCTTGCCTGTAAGCCGTTTGCCCTTTTTGGTATTCTTCCATTCCATCAAGGGTAGCCTTAGCACCAGATGCCAAACTGGCAATTGAATCGTTTATGGCCTGAATTCCAGGAATGAACTGGCTGTCCAACCCTTCTTTTAATTTATCTACCGCTTCTTTCACCCCATTTATTGCCCCTAAAAGCTGCGCGCCACTGTTTATAATGCTTTCTGGGCCACCCATACTCTCTATAAGCCTGTTTTGCTTAATGACCATCTGTCCCAGCTTATACAAATCAGAACCTTCAGGCTGTTCCTGCACCAGCTTTTGGGCTATAGTCAACATTTCCTCGTTTATATTTACAAGCTGTAACAGTCCAGGCGCCATGTTCTGTGCCCAACCATTGGCAGCATCCTGTAGCTGGCTGGCAGCCTGCGCCAGAGAATTTACAGCAGAAGACACTTCCCCCGCAGAACCGGCCAATCTATTCATCCCGGCAGCCACTTCATTTAAACCCTCGGCCAGCTTTGTCACCCCATCCTTTAACTCATTAAAGCCCTGAACGCTGACATCAAAGCCTGCTATCAACTCATCTGAGCTTTCATCTAATTCATCGCTTCCTGCAACAAGAGCAGAAATCCCTCGCTCAAGCGCCTGTTTGCCCTCAGCCATCTGCTTGCCGCCGCTCGCCAGAGGCTGCGTAGCAGCGCCAAACTGCTTCAATCCATCGCGGATCTCCCGCACGCCATCCAGCATTTTCTTCAGTTCATCTTCCATGTCGACATCCGGCACAGGCGGCACTTGCGGAATAACCGTAAACGTTAAGGGCTTAAGCTCTATGTTGCTGCCCCTCATCTCAAAGGTCACTTTGGCATCAGGGTACGGAAACGTGGCAAAGCTCAAGTTCATGGTCCTACCGGTTACAACCTTCACTGCCTCGTCGGCTTTTACATCAGAAAATATGTTGAGGTCAACGGGATAAGACACCTGTACCAGGAAAGGTACATAGTGCTCATACTCTTTAGATATGCTGCCCTTTTCATAGCTCTCATAGGTTATGGGCTGTGTCACCTTCAGCTTGTTTTTAATTCCTATCTCAATCCTCAAATTGCCGCTCTTGCCCACCAGGCTCTGTGCATCAACCTCTCTACCGTCCAAGAAATACCTTATTGATACTTCAATGGGCAGTTCCTTATCGGTTATCCCCTCATAATATATGTCGCCTTTTTTCAGCAACTGACCATCCCATACTATCTGCCCGTCCTGAACCTTCGGTTCAGCTGAAGTTTCCATGTTTCTGACCGAGCTATACTGGCCATAATCCCGTATCTGTTTTATCTCTCCTTTCCCATAAATGCGGTTGACAACCCTTTGCTCCAGCACCTTACCGTCATGGTCCAAAATCACGTAAACAGTCTCATCTTTAGAAACAAAGCCTGAACCATCATCCGCATTTTTGTCAGATGGTTGGGCCAATGCTACTTTTAAACCTCTATAAGCATAGGTCGTACCCATTGGCATCAATACGAAGCAAAGTACAACCGAAAACAGCAGTGCTCTTGATAACATCTTTTTCATGTTCATAAATACTCACCCCTTACACGTTTGTTTACATACCCTTAAAACCTATTTACTGGCTTTCCCAGCTCTTGCCCAGCTTTTTGTGGTCCAGCCGATCAGCCTGTCAAATATCAAAAATACAGAAGGCAGCCCGAGAAAGATCACCGCCATGCTTATAGCCGCACCCCTTCCAATCATCATGGTCAGCTCTCCCGTTGCCTTTATGCTGGCAATCAATGCAATGCCGAGCGTGGCAGCTATCATGGTCAGAGCGCTGGTTAATACAGAACGGCCGGTATCCTCTATCGTTTGCCTTATGGCCTCCAGCCTATCCTTTATCCTTTCACGGTTTTCCTTGTAACGGCTGGTAAACAAAATGGCATAGTCCACTGTGGCTCCCAGCTGAATGGCTCCTATAACTATCGGCGTCAAGGATGAGACGGTGATCCCCTGAAAATACGGTATGCTTAAGTTTATCCATATGGCCATTTCAATCACCAGCACGAGCAAAAACGGAAGAGAAAGCGACATATAGCTGAAACCTATAATGGCCAATATCAGGCCTATGGATATTATGGAGACCATCCTGTTATCTGCCTCCACCAGACCAGCCAGATCCCTTGTCAGTGCTGGCGACCCCGTTACATAATATTCGTCAAACACCTCTCCAGCGGCTTCCCTTATACGGTCAACCGCTTCAAACGTCCGCGGGTCATCCGCAGGAGTCAGCAGGCGCACCTCAAAATACCTGTAATTTCCTTTTACGTATCTTTCCCTTATATCGCCGGGAATAAAGTTTTCTGGTATGGTTACATCAACCTGCCGGGATAAAGCGGCTACCGAATCCACCGCATCTAGAGCCTCAATCCTGTTTATCAATTCCTTTTCCTTTATTGCTCCTTCATCGGGAATCACGACATATACAACTTCGGTATTCATAAAGCTTTCCCTAATCTTATCGGTATCTACCGCAGCCCGCGAATTCTCGGGCAAATAATGTTCTATGCTGTAGTAATACTGGAGATTTCGCTGTGCTAGAAATGAAGGCACAGCCAGGACTATTATTATGACAAGGAAAACCCATCTGAACCTAACAATCCATCGAGAAACCCGTTTAAAGGTAGGAATGATGGGTTGATGCCTGTGCCTGTCTGCATATTTGCTAAACATCAGGATCAGGCAAGGAAGAACAGTAATATTCATCAGAAGGCTGAATATTATTCCCTTGGCAAGGACAAACCCCAAGTCGCGGCCTATGCCGTTCTTCATAAACATCAGCGCCACAAACCCTGCAATGGTGGTAAGGGCACTGCCCATCACCGGCACTCCTGTCCTTGACATGGCTGCAACCATGGCATCATCTATATTGGGATGCTTTTGCCTTTCCTCTTCAAACCTATGTAGCAGGAAAATGGAATAATCCATGGACACGCCCAGCTGCATAACGGCAGCTATAGAGGCCGTTATAAAGGATATTTCGCCTTTTATAATGTTGGTACCCATATTCAGCAAAATGGCAATTCCTATTGAAACGAGAAACAGAAGCGGTTCAATGAACGAGGTCATGGAAGCCGAGAGGATGAGGTATATAGATATTACAGCAATGACCATGTAATATACCATTTCCTTTGAAGTTATGACCTTGAGGTCATTCATGATGACAGGTTCTCCGCCAAACAGCATATCCCTGTCTATGATTTTCCTTATCTCATTTATTGCCCGCATTGTGGACTCAGACCTGGCATTGTCGACAAACTGAATCTGCAAAATGGTGGATCTGCCCGAAAAGAAGTTTTCTCGGATATCAGGGTTCATAAACTCCATTGGCAAAATTATATCCTCAAAGTCGTCAACCCATATTACGTCTTTCACTCCATCTACAGCCTCAATGCGGGATTTTATATCCTTAACTTCCCACATTTCCCTGTCTTTAACCACCAGGAAAGCCTGCCCCGAAAGGTTAAAATTTTCCTCTAAAATCCCTTCTCCTTTCCGGGAGTTCAAATAATTGGGCATATACGATAATATGTCGTAATTTTCTCGCGTTAAGAATATGCCGAAAACAGACGGAATCAAGAGGGCCAAAAACAGCGCAAGTACTGCTTTTCTGTGTTTCACGACAAACCTGCTAAACGTAATCATGATAATATCTCACCTCGTCATATAGGTCGCAAAAAGTACTTGGCAAACGTCCATATTAAACATTTGTTTAATATGTATGTTTAAATATAGCGCTTAAAAAAGCGTTTGTCAAGGCAAAAAACAGCTCTTTATTCAACAATTGCCGACAAACACGTGCTTTGCTCCCGAAAATCACACTTAATCCTGGTAGCATTGTATTCATCATGGGGTTTATATTTGGTAATCCATTCGCCCAGCAAGTACATTACACATTTGCCTAAAAATCACCCTGACTTTAAACAACGGCAAACAAATAGGATCAGGCTGTGTGGCATAAGTCTATAATATACTTTCGATCAGCAACTCAACGTACGCTTCCCTGTCCTTACTGCTTCGCATGTCTATATTAAACGTGCGCCCGGCTCCATAATAAAAAAGCACAGGTGCTACAACGCCTGAGAATAACTGCATCAGCTTTACCGAAGCCGTAAAATCGTCAGCGACCCCCATCAACTCCTTAACAAGTGGCATAATGCTGTGTTCCAGCGTATCGATCAATCCCACAATCCCCGCGTTTTTACCCTTATGGTGAAGCAACTTGGTAACTATAAGATATATAATGCCTGGATATTCCATCATGTGTTCCATGGTCTTCATGGCCCAGAATTTTATCTTTTCCCTGGGGCCGGCATTTAAGCGGGCCACTTCCTCATATATGCGATGGCTTTCGAGGACAAAATGCTTTTCAACTTCATTGAGAAGATTATATTTTGAACGAAAGTAATAATTAACCGATGCCAGGTTTACATTGGCCTTTTCGGCTATCTCCCTTACGGTAAAATCTAAATTAATCTGACGCCCGACCATGTCTATAGCTGTGGCTATGATCTTATCCTGTGTATCCATTCTGCCTTCCATTTAAAAGCCTCCCAAGTTTTAACAAATTTAAACACTCTAAATTGAACTTCTAATTTTACTAGTATAAAAAAGGTACACTAAAAGTGTACCACAAACATCCTGTCATTTGAATACCTTAATCCTTGTTTCTCCCGTTACTTACGGTATCTTTAACATCACCGGTCTTCGCAGGATTTGTAGTTCCCTATTTGCCGGACCGATTACCGCGGTTCGCTTTGTTTCCCCGTGCATTTCTGTTTAACTTTTCCGTTTTAGTTTCATGGTATTCATTGACATTTTCGTTCCTCTCAGTATTTTTATTCTTATCCCCTGCAGGGAATTTTTCATCGCTACCATAAATTTGGCCCTTCTGGCCGCTGTCATCGTTTCCTTTATTGCTGCTGTTATTTGTGCCGGTTTTGTCGCTGCCGGTTTCTTTTTTGTTCTTGTTGTTTGTACCACCTTTGTTGTCGCTGTTTCCTTTATCAGCGGCACTGCTGTTGTTTAAGTTTTTATCTACCTTTGGACTAGTACTTCCTTTCTCTGTGTTTTCCCCCGTATTACCTTTATTCTGTGCATCCTCTTTGTTGTCTTTTCTTCCCTGATTTTCATCATACCCATCATTATGCTTAGTACCATCATCCGTCTTACCATCCATGTTGCCTTTATGATTTCCAATACCATCACCCTTGATGTTTTCCTCTGCAGCACCTGTCTCACGGCTATTTATTTCACGGCGATACTTCTCAGCAGATTGCTGTTTTATCTCGTATTTTACGTTTGCCGTGGTAAGATACCGTTCAAAACCCGACAGGTCAACTTTCTTTCCATCGCCGATATAGTAAATATTTACACTTATGCTGCTGCCATCCACAGCACGATCACCATCTATAAACTTCTGCTTTATTGACTCATCGACAATCCTTTTTAGCCCTGCATCCAAAGAAACGTTGGTCAACTCGATTCTCGACAGGATTTTGTCGCCATCCTCATTTAGCGGAACGGCCTTTATTATCTTCTCCCATCGGTTAATCATAAGCTCTATAGAAGGATTTACATCTACCACAACCGAGGCATAGGCCGTATAATACAGCTTTAGCGCAGAAAATGAGAGCAGCACCAGCACAACGGCTGCAGCCATGGCTACATATCTGATAAATGTTTTACTGCTCCCCAGCGTTTTGCCGCAATACAACTCTCCTACCGCAGGAGGACGCCCTTTAACTCTTACTTTTATAAATCGTCCATCAGAGGTAATTATCACCGCCGTTGTGCCTTTTACCTTGAGCACTACACCCTCCTGTTTCACTCTTTTTCACCTACCTTGATGTTTAAATAGGATTTGATATAGGGATAATCCCCCGCAAGAATGACAACCAGGGCAATTATATATTTTCTCCACCTTTCAAGCATCTTCCTGTTTATGCCAAGCTTTTCTGTCAGCTCTTTTACAGGTAATGCCTTTTTAGCCCTTATCCTCTCAAGCAGCTCAGCATCTCTTACACAATGCAAGGCTATGTTTAAAAGTGTATCTCTAGTATCCTTGTGCTTTGGAGAACAGGAAACCAGCGACTCAAAATCAATGCCATATGCTTTAAGCTCACCGGACAGTTCATTGATCTCTTGTTTTAAACGCTATAAAGGATAAGCTGCCGGAACAGGCCAGGGAAAGAATAGAAAAAGTAATAGAAATGCAGACAGAAAAGAAAGAAGCTGTAGCCAAAATGGTAGAAGCAAGGCACAGATACAATATCGCCAAGCAGGAACTTAAAAAGGCAGAGGTTCAGCTCAAAAAAGCCATGAAAACCGGAGACGAAGAAAAAATAGCGGAAGCGCAGAAGCTGGTTAAAGAGAAGCAAGCTGTTCAACTCGAAGCTAAAGAACAGCTAAA
>JAMNZI010000043.1 GCA_023622385.1 Bacillota bacterium
CCAGCACCGGCAATTTCTTGACCTCTTCAATTATCCTATAGTATTCCTCTTCAGATATCCTCCCCATCTTATCGGCAAAATCCAGCGCCATCATGTACATGCATAAAAGCTGGGTGGTATATGCCTTTGTAGAAGCCCCGGCAATCTCGGGCCCCGCCCAGGTATACACCACATGGTCAGCCTCCCTGGACACCGTGCTTCCCACCACGTTGGTGATAGCTATAACCTTGGCACCCACCTTTTTGCACATCCTCATGGCAGCCAGAGTATCGGCCGTCTCACCCGACTGGCTTATAATAATCACTATGTTGTCTTTACTTATCAGCGGATCTTTGTACCTGAATTCAGAAGCGATTTCGACGTCTACCGGTATCCTTGCCAATTTCTCAATCACATACTTGCCAACCACGCCGGCATGGTATGCCGTTCCGCAGGCGATGATTATAATCTTTCCGGCTTTCTCAAGCTGCTCCCTCGTGATGTTCAAATCGCTCAAGTTAACCCTTCCGTCCACAATACGGGAAGCCATCGTGTCCCTCAATGACCTTGGTTCCTCGTGTATCTCCTTTATCATAAAATGCTGGTATCCGCCTTTTTCAGCCGACTCTACATCCCATGTGACTTCAAACACTTCCTTTGGCACCTTTCTGCCGTACTGATCTATGACCTCGACTCCGTCCCTGCGGATTAGGGCTATCTCCCTGTCTTCCAGCAGATAAACCCTTCTGGTATACTTCAATATGGCCGGTATATCCGAAGCGATATAGTTTTCGCCATCCCCCAGGCCTATCACCAGCGGGCTGTCCTTGCGTGCAACCACCATACAATCGGGATGATTCTTTGCGATAACTCCCAGCGCATAAGAACCCTCTATCCTGTCCAGCGCCTTTCTCACCGCTTCCACAAGGTCGCCCCGGTAATAGTAATTGATGAGATGTGCAACCACCTCGGTATCGGTTTCCGATACAAAGACATATCCTTCCTTCTGAAGCCAATCTTTAAGCTTCATGTAATTCTCTATGATGCCGTTGTGTACTATTGCGATCTCCCCGGATTGGTTGGTATGGGGATGTGAGTTGATATCAGAAGGCTCTCCATGGGTAGCCCATCTGGTGTGGCCTATCCCCAGCGTCCCTTGAAGCTGGTTGGGATCTATCCTTTGCTCCAGTACCGTCAGCCTTCCCTTTGCTTTGCTGATATTTATGCAATAGCCATTATGAACAGCCACCCCAGCCGAGTCATAGCCTCTGTATTCCAGCCTCTTCAATCCATCAATTAAAACAGGCAAAGCCTGTTTATCTCCTATATAACCGACAATACCGCACATTTCTACTCCTCCCATCATTACCAGTTAAAGTTGGCATGGCATATCAAAAGTCCCTCATCTACTTGTGCTTTTAAATCACACGGGATATACGTTATAAACAGCATACATATCAATATAATTTTTAAACTTAAGCCTAAAAATATTCCATAGTTATTTTAATTGCCACCATACAAAATAAAGGCTTGAAGACGTATTGGGTATCTTCAAGCCCTTATTCAGTCAGCATCATATCGACATCACACTACACCTTGCGCCATCATGGCTTCAGCTACCTTGATAAAGCCTACCACATTAGCTCCGACAATCAAGTTACCCTCATGTCCGTATTCTCTGGCAGCCGCACTGATGTTCCTGTAAATGTTGGTCATTATCTGCTTCAGCTTTGCATCCACCTCTTCAAACGTCCAGGAATACCTCATGCTGTTTTGGGTCATCTCCAAGGCTGACGTAGCCACTCCGCCGGCATTGGCAGCCTTTCCCGGAGCAAACAGTACATTGTTGCTCAAGAATACATCCGTAGCCTCAGGAGTACACGGCATGTTTGCCCCCTCTGCCACCGCGAAACACCCATTGGCAACCAGCGCCTTGGCAGCCTTGCCATCCAGCTCATTCTGAGTAGCACAGGGCAGGGCAATATCGCACGGGATTTCCCAAATACCTGCAGACCCCTCATGGTACTCGGCCTTGGGATGAATGTCTGCGTACTCCCGAATTCGCTTTCTCTCCACTTCTTTTAGCTGCTTGACGGTATCCAATTTGATGCCATCGGGGTCAAATACATAGCCGTTAGAATCGCTCATGGCAATGACCTTACCGCCCATCTGAATGGCTTTTTCAGCGGCGTAAATGGCCACATTGCCAGAACCGGATATCACTATCCTTGCTCCCTCGATGGA
>JAMNZI010000094.1 GCA_023622385.1 Bacillota bacterium
CTATTTTGACACCTATCTCTCGGATAGGTGGGTGTCCTCATAAAGGCATCTATCTTCCCCTGCCATATTGGACTTACAAAGGCCTGATATCAGTCCTTTAGATTTGGACTCCCTCTATTATCTTTCATTATCTCTCGTATCCTCACTCAATCTTAGTATTTCATCTTGTTGTAAAGAGAACCACTCACGGATATAACGCATTTGAATGCTATGTTGCCTGAAATATGGGAAAATAGGTGCCTTTAATAAACTGCGTACTTTTTTACTTTTATTTTGGCCCTGATTGTTCCACATAAACTCAGGTGGCATACCCTCCCATGTCTCGCTGGCTCTTGGCCTAAATTCCTTCGTTCTGCCTATCCGTGAGGTGGATGTCAGCCCTGCTCCTTTACTGGGTCGTCTATGCGCCCTCCTGGAAAAAATTCCTGCCGACTATCAGCTCTCTTTTTTAAGGTTCAATAATATATTGTGTGGAATACTTATCTTCATCGTCTGCCAGAATAGCCCTTCTCTAAAGGTTCACATAGATATGTGAAACGCATTCCTGCCTCTATTGGTAAGCCAATCTGTAGACGTAAAGAACAATTTTAGTTCTGTATCGAGCCATACATCTTCGTTTTCGTCCCTGAGCTCAAGACCCAAGAGGTCGCCCAATAGGACATGACCCGTAAGCAAAGCGTGTGATACAATTGAATTACCTTGCGATGGGCGATGCACTGTATACATCCCCGCTTCCATGCCCATCGCTCAACCAGAGCTATCACACGCTGTAGGCCTGTCAGCGGGACGACCCCATAGGAATGACTTCCTGACAGGCCGTGACCCATAAACAAATATCTAAGCAGCTATGGGAGCAGCAACGACGGCAAGACCCCCCAATACTTTTACTGGATTATATTCAGCATTCCTTGTTATCAGCGTATAGGCAATTCTAATAAATCGGCCGCATAGCGCTATCAAGGACTGCTTCTTCTTTAGCGGATTTTCTTTTCTACTTGTGTAATACTTATGCAAGGCATTAAACTCAGCGTTCTTGGCTACAAGCGGAAGCATTGCCCTGAACAGTATAGCTCTTAACCTACTCCGGCCTCTTTTGGTAATGGTCGTCAGCCCCTTATGGGTACCTGAGCTATTCTCACGGAGATTTAATCCAGCCAGCTTGATTATCTGTTTTGGGTGATTAAACCGACTGATATCTCCAATCTCCGCCAGGAAGCCTGCTGCTGTCTTAATACCTATACCCTTGATCTCCAGTAGCCTTGCCGCACCAGGAATAGTTATTAGCACCAACTCTTCCAACCGCATCTCAATATCTTCAAGGATGGTTCGAATTTCATGGTATTCCTTCATCAGGAGTTGCATTTCGTAGAATGCCATTTCAGTGCCCTCATTGACCCCAACACTATACATGGCTGTTTCCTTAAGCTCCTGAGCCCGTTTTAGCCCTACAGCCCGCTTTACTTCTGTTCTCCACATACTTACGATTTCCTCAGCCGATAGTTTTACTATCATGTCAGGGAGTGGTATCTCTTTTAGTGTCAAAAGAGCGGCTTTTCCTTCCCAGCTCTTGAATACATCGGTAAATTCCGGGAAGTATGTGTCTAGCCATCTATGGACTTTATTCTTTATACTCCACGATTTTACCAGCCATTCTTCACGAAGATTATTGGCTTTCCTAAGCTCTGCAAAGAGCCCATGGGGCATGTAAGGTATCTGGTATCTGCCATCCTTTACTAGCATAGCGATGGTCTTAGGATCTTTACGATCGCTCTTACTCGGTGAATTGTCATCTAATTCTTTTGCTTTCTTTACGTGATATGGGTTTACCTGTACTATCATATGTCCTTGTGCGAGAATCTCCTGCGCAAATGTATACCAGTAATGCCCCGTTGGTTCCAATCCTACTATGATCTTATCTTTGCAGTATTTGGATGATACCTCATTCACCCACCCTATAAAGTCCTGAAAGCCCTGATACCTTGATTTGAAGCTAATTGTCTTATCTAGTTCAATCCCTCGCCAGTCAAAAGCTCGTGCATAGTGCTTCTTCTTGGCTATATCTACTCCGACTATCAAGGTGCTTTCTGTAACTGTAGTTATTCTGTGATAATGTCATATTGAATTTATTCTGATAAAATGTCATGTATGAGGAAGGAGTTATTCAATATGACTCAAAAAGAGATAACTCGTCTTAGAGTCATCAAT
>JAMNZI010000069.1 GCA_023622385.1 Bacillota bacterium
GCCGGTTGAAATATGACTGTTTTTGGTTATTTACGATTGCTTAAGGTGAGCAATAAAAGGGAATATACTTACCAAAAATTAAAAACGTGCTTAATCGCACGTTTTTTAGTTATGAACGTTTATGCGTAACGGGACGCAATAAACTTGGTTAAAGCGCTCTTTGTACTTTTCCCGACTTAAGGCAATTGGTGCAAACCCTGATGGTCTTAGGAGTTCCATCCACGATGGCTTTCACTTTTTGGATGTTTGGAACCCATATGCGATTGGTCTTGCGGTTTGAATGGCTGACTGCTTTTCCGTACAATAGCCCCTTCTTGCATATATCACAGCTTCTTGACATGGACTTTACACCTCCTCCTTTACATCCACTGCCATTGCTTAAAAACAATATTATTGTACCATTAAACTGGTGGTTTTGCAAGAAAGCAAAAACTAAAAAAATAAATGTTATTGCATGATTTGCCGTCATATTATAGAATGATAGTGGAATTTCCGTCGGCGAAGGTATATTAAGAAGGGAGGCACAACGATGGCTGCTAAAAAAAGAAACTCTCTGGGTGAGGTTATCATTTCGGATGAAGTACTGGCAACGCTGGCAGGGATATCGGCTATGGAATGCTATGGCATTGTAGGAATGGCTGCCAAACGCCCAACCGATGGATTGGTGGAACTGCTGGGTTTAGAAAATTTGTCCAGAGGCGTTAAGGTTAATACGCAAGACCATGAGGTTTACATAAATTTATACATCATTGTAGAATACGGGATTTCCATAGCTACTGTAGCCAAAAACGTTATGGAAACTGTAAAATATAACATAGAAAACTTTACCGGCATGAGCGTAAAACGGGTAGATATCAACGTAGAAGGCGTAAGAGTGTGAGCTACCCTGACTGAAGGAGGTACAAGGAGTTGAAGTGCGAATTTATTGGTGCAGCTAAACTGAAAGAGATGATACTGTCAGCCACCCAGTTTTTGGATAAGCACAAACAAGCTGTAAATGCCCTGAACGTATTTCCAGTTCCTGATGGAGATACCGGCACAAACATGTCGCTTACCATGTTGGCAGCGGCAAAGGAAGTGCAGAGTGCCAGTTCAGATAGTATGGCCCAAGTGGTAAACGCTTTGGCTAGCGGTGCACTGAAGGGGGCAAGAGGGAATTCAGGGGTTATACTATCCCAGCTGTTTAGAGGATTTGCCAGGGCATTACAGGGCCTCAACCAGATTACTACCAGCGA
Source organism: Bacillota bacterium (assembly GCA_023622385.1). Classification (GTDB taxonomy): domain Bacteria; phylum Bacillota; class Clostridia; order Caldicoprobacterales; family Caldicoprobacteraceae; genus Caldicoprobacter. The sequence continues at coordinate 1,236 of JAMNZI010000069.1, forward strand.
CTATGCTGAAGCTATGCAAGCGGGAGTGGATACCGCATACAAGGCTGTTATGAAGCCTGTCGAGGGTACCATGCTCACGGTTGCCCGGGTTGCGGCTGAGGAAGCGAGGAAGATTGCCAGAACGCAAAAGGATTTCAATGAATTTTATGAACAAATCATAAAGGTGGCCAAGAAGGCTCTTGATAAAACTCCTGAAATGCTCCCGGTTCTAAAACAGGCAGGCGTCGTAGATGCTGGTGGCATGGGACTTCTATATATTATGATAGGTGCAAGCCATGCGCTTAAAGGGACCTTTGAGCTGGATAGCACGATGACGGCTACCGAGAGCTATTCAGCATTGCCCAAGGCTGAGATACATCCCCAAGAAGATATAGAGTATGGATATTGTACTGAATTCCTCGTAAAGAACCTGTATCCTTATGTGGAGGAAGGGGACGAGGAGAATTTAAAGGAACGGTTGAGTAAGTTGGGAAATTCCGTGATGGTAGTGCGCGCTGATGACGTGATCAAGGTTCACGTGCACACCAACATGCCCGGCAAGGTGTTGCAGCTGGGATTGAGGTACGGTGAGCTATCCAGCATAAAAATAGACAATATGAGAGAGCAGCACAGGCACTTGAATGAAATGGCGGAGGAACCACAACCGCAGGATGATGTTGAGTATAAGCAGTTTGGTGTGATTGCGGTGGCCATGGGGGAGGGGATTTCTTCTATATTCAAGGATCTAGCAGTAGACTTCGTGGTTGAAGGTGGACAAACCATGAACCCCAGCATAGATGATCTGTTGAAGGGTATAGAAAAGGTTAAGGCAAAGGAGCTATTCATCCTTCCTAATAATAGCAATATAATCTTGTCAGCATCCCAGGCACAGCAGATGAGCGAAAAGAAGATATATGTCATCCCTAGCAAGTCTATCCCTCAGGGCATAGCCGCCATGCTGGCCTTTAACCCCGATGCGGATGCCGAGACCAATGTGCAGCGCATGACAGAGGCATTGAGTTCGGTGAAGACCGGACAGGTGACATATGCCGTACGAGATTCCAGTTTCGATGGTATGAACATACAAAAGGGCGATATTTTAGGCCTGATTGACGGCAAGATAAGCGTGGTGGGGAACGATATAAACCAAGTTACCAAAGACCTTATAGATAATATGATGGATGACAATGGCGAGATAATTACGCTGTATTATGGAGAGCAGGTGAGCGCGCAGGATGCCCAGGCTATAGCGGATTTTGTCTCGAGCCGCTATCCGGACGTCGATGTGGAAGTCCATTTTGGCGGCCAACCGTTGTATTATTACATTATATCGGTAGAATGAGAGTGTTTGTGCCGATTCGAATAACGGGCCGGAGGAGTACCTTCCGGCTTTTTGTTTTATTGTGGTATAATTTTTCTATACATGTTTTAACCTTCAATTGCTGAGCTACGTTTTTACCATGATGAGGTGCAAATGGCTTATGGGCATATTGAAACAAGATGTACAGTTTATAAAAGGCGTGGGGCCCAAAAAGGCTGCACGTTTAAATAAGCTGGGCATAAAGACCGTAGAGGATGCGTTGCAGCATTTTCCCAGGGATTATGAGGTGTGGCACGGCATAAAGAAGGTGGTCAATGCCGTGAACGGGGAAGACGCATCCTTTGTGGTGACCTTTGTAGGGAATGCGAATACTCAAAAGCCCAGGAAGGGTTTGACCATAACTACATGGCGAGCAAAAGACGATACCGGCTATCTGTGGTGCGTATGGTTTAATCAGCCTTACCGCAGCAATATGTACAGCGCCGACAAGCTGTATTTTGTTCGCGGAAGAGTAGAATACAGATATGGAATGGTGCAGCTTCAAAACCCCGTTGTTGAAGAATATGTCCCTGAAAAGCATGATGGCAGTAAAATACTGCCTATTTATCCGCTCACCGAAGGGATCACGCAAAAGGACATGCGCAATTTGATGGCAGAGGCTCTGAAAAGGGTAGAAGGGAGCTTGAATGACCAGTTTCCGGCAGATTTGCGAAAGAGTTTTAAGCTGGCGGAAAAGAACTTTGCCATGCACCACATACACTTTCCTCAATCTCTTCAGGCGCTTCAACAGGCCAGGCACAGGTTGGCCTTCGAAGAGCTGTTTTTTATGAAGCTGGCGCTACAACTGATTCGCGAAAAGAATCAGAGTGACAGCCGAGGGTTGACCTTTGAGTGGGATGAGAGGGCTTTTGAAGAATTCGTGCAAAACCTGCCCTTTCCTCTGACCAATGCCCAGAGCAGAGTTGTGGCAGAGATATTGCAGGATTTAAAGAGCGGAAGGGCCATGAATCGGCTGGTACAGGGAGATGTGGGTTCCGGTAAAACGGTGGTGGCGGCTCTGGCATTATACTGTGCTGTGCTCAGCGGGTATCAGGGAGCCATGATGGCACCAACGGAAATACTGGCTAAACAGCACTATGCAACCCTCAAAAGGCTGTTTGATGGTACCGGAGTAAAGGTGGAATTCCTGGTAGGTGGAATGAAAAATGTCGAGAAGGAAAGCGTGAGATTCAGGCTGGCCACGGGAGACATCGATATTCTCGTTGGGACCCATGCCATTATCGAGGATGGAGTCAATTTCAAAAATCTGGGGCTGGTTATAACCGATGAACAGCACCGTTTTGGGGTAAGGCAAAGAGCTGCACTGCAGCAAAAAGGCCAATCGCCCCATATGCTTGTCATGTCTGCCACACCCATCCCCAGAACGCTTGCCCTTATGTTTTACGGCGACTTGGATGTCTCGATCATCGATGAGCTGCCACCTGGCAGAAAGCCCGTTAAGACCTATCATGTGCCTCCGTCCATGAAGGGACGGGTTTTGGAATTCATCAAGCGCCAGGTGGCAGAAGGGCGCCAGGCATACATGGTATGCCCCTTGGTAGAGGAGTCGGATGCTATAGATTCGCAGTCAGCTGTTGAACTGTTTGAAAGCTTAAGGCGTGGCGAGCTGGCCGATTTGAGATTGGGGCTTTTGCATGGGCGCATGAAACCTGCTGAAAAGGAGAGCGTGATGGAGGCCTTTGCAGCCGGCCAGATCGATGTTTTGATTTCCACCACTGTAATAGAAGTAGGGGTTAACGTGCCCAACGCGACCGTAATGGTCATCGAAAACGCAGAGAGGTTTGGCCTGGCTCAGCTGCATCAGCTGAGAGGGCGAGTTGGCCGCGGCGACTATCAGTCTTATTGCATCCTGATTGCCGATGCCCGGACTAAGGAGATTTACGAGCGCATGAAGATCATGACTAAATCCAATGACGGCTTTGAAATAGCGGAGAAGGATCTGCAGCTCAGAGGGCCTGGCGATTTTCTTGGTGTTAAACAACACGGCCTGCCCGCGTTTAAAATTGCCAACCTGGTGAGGGATATAGGCATATTAAAGCAAGTTGATTTGGCTGTCAGACAGGTTTTGCAGTTAAGGGATAACCCGGCTTATAAAGCCCTGATTGAATACACGATGGATAAGTTTAATGAACAGCTCAGCCAAATAACATTTAATTAAAAATGATAAATAGCATGGGGATAAACCTTATTACCTTTGACTGGATGCTTATAAGGGTTTAGCTTTGTCGTTTTTAAATAAAAAATTGATATACAGTTGCTATATATTACTAGAGTAAAAATCGTTATATTGGTTAAATTAATAATACCACGATAGAAATAGGAGGTGAAAACAACGTGGCCAGGAATAATAGGAATCGCAATGTAGTTCCCGAGGCTAGGCAGGCTTTGGACAACATGAAGTTTGAGATAGCCAGCCAGCTAGGGGTTAACCTCAAGCAGGGGTACAATGGAGATTTGACCGCTAAAGAGGCTGGTTATATCGGTGGGTATATGGTCAAGAGGATGATCGAGCAGGCCGAGAGGCAGCTCAGCGGTAGATAACATGTATGATAAAAGGGAACGGCTTTGAGCCGTTCCCTTTTATCATATGTGGTGGCTGCTGAAACCGTCATATATCTGTTAGCATCAATTAAAATCAGCCAGCAAAGGAAAAGCATTTAAAAGCAGCTGTTTTCTCGCTGGAGTTGTGCCATGATGGCATGTCAAAGTCGCTTGAGTAAAACAAAAAAAGCTGGTGACCTGTAGGCCACCAGCGCTGGGAGAGGAGAAATTGAAGGAAGAGCTCTATGGGGGATGTTACACTTTTATTATTGCACGATAAGCCTAAAAATATACACCCTCATAGGAAAATTGGGCCGTTTTTGAAAGATTGCTTGTACGGCATAGTAAATTATGCTAGAATGAATAATAATCAAAAAATTACATGCTATGGAGGCAATGGATTTGAGAGTTATAGCAGGGCGGTGGAAGGGAAGAAGGCTGCTGGCGGTAAAGGGCATGCACACACGGCCCACATCTGACAGGGTAAAGGAGGCCATATTCAACATATTGCAGCAGTATATTGCCGGTAGCAACGTGCTGGATTTGTTTGCCGGGACGGGCAATCTGGGCCTAGAGGCTTTAAGCAGGGGCTGTTCAAAGGTGGTGTTTGTGGAGAAGGACCCGCGCGCTGTGGATGTGCTCAACAAAAACCGTATAAATCTGGGATGCATTGAACAAACCACCGTCGTGCGCGATGATGTGTTTCATGCAATCAAACGCCTTTCCGGCAAGGAAAGGTTTGACATAATATTTGCTGATCCCCCTTACAGTAGGGGATTGGAGGTCCCGCTTCTTGATGCCATTGCCGACAGCGATATATTGCTTCAGGATGGCATAGTTGTACTTGAGCATTCCAGTAGGGACAATCAACCTGATAGAGTTGGGACTTTGATTAAATTGCAGGACAGGCGTTATGGTGATACAGGGATAAGCCTTTATAAAAGGGAGTGAATGGCGTCGTGAAAGTGGCTGTTTATCCAGGAAGCTTTGATCCCATAACCAATGGGCATATGGATATTATAACGAGAGCGAGCAAGATATTTGACAAGCTGATTGTGGCTGTTGTGCGCAACCCGAACAAGGTGGCGACATTTACGGTAGCCGAGAGGATGGAGCTAATAAAAAAAGCTGTAAACGGCTTACCCAACGTAGAAGTCGATCATTTCGAAGGGTTACTGGTCGATTTTATGAGAAAGAAAAACGCCCGCGTCATCATAAAGGGTTTGAGAGCTGTATCCGATTTTGAATACGAGTTCCAGATGGCCCTCATGAACAGAAAGTTGGATCCCAGCATAGAAACCTTATTTATGATGACCAGCTATAAGTACTCCTATTTGAGTTCCAGTGTCGTTAAAGAGATCGGCAGGTTGGGGGGCTGTATAGGCGAACTGGTACCGGAAGTTGTTTTGACTGATATACAAAAGAAATTGATTAACTCATGAGGAGGAATAGGAGAGATGAATATCTTCAATCTTCTGGATATTTTGGAGGATGAGCTGGAAAACGGCAAGCCCGTGCCCATCTTGGGTAAGGTAATAGTAGACCGCGATAAATGCCTGGATATCATCAGGGATATTCGCCTTAGCTTGCCGGAAGCACTGGAGCGGGCAGAGATGATAACCAAGGAACGCCAGAGGATACTAGCCGAAGCGCAGAAAGAAGCCGAAACCCTCCTCAAAGAAACTGAACAGCACATCAAAGCCCTGGTGGACGAACACGAGATCACGCAGATGGCCTATCAGCAATCAAGGGAGATCATAGAAAATGCACAGGATAGCGCCAAGAAGATACGGCTGGGCGCAAGGGAATATGCTGACGAGATACTGCAAGAAGTAGAGCGCTATCTTACGCACCAGCTGGACGTCATAAAGAAGAACCGCGAGGAGCTAAAGGTGAACAAGAAGTGAGGCTCTATGGGCGCTTTGAGCTTCTAGATGGATTGAGGCGTACCATGATGAGAGAAATTAAGGCGGTCAGAGACAGGATCAGAACGCAATATATAACCAGCTGCCATGCGCTTTGTAGCTGAGCGGAAAATGATGTAATTGGTTGATGAGTAAATTGGTGAAATGCGCCCAGATCGGGGTGTACCCATATTTTCATTATAGCCCAGGCCAGGATGGAAGCCAGGATCCCATGGAGAACTTTGGCTATGAGATACAGGCCTATGGAAATGTCGCTTTTGCTTAAAAAGCCCATTACCTGGCAGTGAATGGAAAATCCGCTCCAGCTAATTATAAATGTGCTGAAGATTATTTTTTGGGACAATGGGGCGGCAGCCTGGGCTATCAGCTTGCACCCGGTGGTCATTTCCAATATTCCTCCCATCAGGCCGGGTAACAATTGTGGGTTTATTCCCAAAGGCATGAGGATGGGCGTTAGCATTTGGGATATATTGCTTATGAAGCCAGTCTTTAATAAAATATTGATGACTACCGAAAATAGAATGATAAATCCCCCTATATATAAAAGCGAATTCATGGAATTGCGAACGGCATCGCCCAGCATTTCCCCAAAGGTTCTGTTGTCCTTTTTTCGTGCCGACAGCAGGGCCGCGAAAGCCGCTTTAATGATACCGGGGGGATTATCTATTTTTTTGGCTTTTTTGTGGTCGGTTGGCATGTAAAAGCGAAATATGAGGCCTACTATGATGGAAGCCATATAATGGCTTGCTGCAATGACCTTGCCGCCTGCAGAACTGTTGAGCATTCCTATGCCCACCGCACCCAGCATGAAGAGCGGACCGGAGGTACTGCAAAAGGCCATTATCCTTTGGGCTTCGTGGACGGTTATGTTGCCTCTTTCGAGAAAAGAGGAGGTCAACTTTGCTCCTACGGGATAGCCCGACGTGATGCTCATGGCCCATATAAACGAACTTTCACCCGGACAGCGAAACAATGGCCTCATAATAGGCTTCAGCAGGATAGCAAAAAAGTCCACCAGCCCGATGCCCATCATTATTTCGGAAGTGATGAAAAAAGGAAGCAGCGCCGGGAAGACGTTCTTTAGCCAGGTGTCCAAGCCAGTCAAGGCCGCTTGGAACGATTGGCGCGGGAAGGCGATTATAAAACAGGCTACCATAAGGCATAACATTACCAATGTCATCGATTGGAGCTTTATTAAAGCGTGTCCTTTATGCATTTTTCCTCCCATAATGAGGCATATAAAGAGTATGCTTCAGTATAATTCATATTGTGGAGGGAGTAAATTTATGAAGAAAAAGGTGAAGATAGGGTTGGCTTTGGGCTCGGGGGCTGCTAGAGGTTTGGCTCACATCGGTGTATTGCAGGTACTTGAGGAAAACGGAATTGTCCCTGACTACATAGCCGGTACCAGCATTGGTGCCGTTGTAGGGGCCCTGTATGCCGCTGGCGTTTCACCAAAGATGATGGAGGGCCTGGCACAAAACCTGGACATGAAAAAATATTATGATGTCACTGCCCCGCGTTATGGCTTTATAAAAGGGCAGAGGGTTGAAGAGCTAATCAAGCTGCTTACACGGGATATGGAGTTTAGCCAGCTTAATATTCCCCTTACCGTTACAGCTGTCGATCTTAAGACCTGCCAGCTAATAGAGCTTAACGAGGGTAAGGTATGCAGGGCTGTGCGGGCTAGTATATCCATACCCGGGATATTTACCCCTGTGCACCAGGGAGATTATATCTTGGTGGATGGAGGGTTGTTGGCAAGGGTGCCGGTGGATACCGCCAAGCGCATGGGAGCCGATGTGGTCATAGGGGTGGATGTGGGATTTCGAGGGCAGCATCGTCCACCTGTAAATACCCTTGAAGTCATTCTGCAGTCGCTGGAGGTAATGGAGCTGGAGATTTTGAAGAACAACGTCGAAAAAGGGGATGTGATAATCTATCCCGATGTTTCGGATATACATCCGTTTTATTTCGACAAAGTGGAGGAATGCATACAAGCGGGCAGAAAAGCTACCATAGAAGCCATGGAACGCATAAAAAATCTCATAGAGACCTACCAGCGTTAGATAATTCTGATCTTCTCGGTAAAGTCCCTGTTTCCCCTTCTGTAGCGTGGATCGGGTATGCCCAGGCTGTATAAATTGGTGGCCAAAACGTCTATATCAAACATTTCGCGGGCTACGGGGTTGTCGAGTATCAGATCATAGTTAGCTACCTTGGTTATTATGGGCACCCTGGCGTTTTGTTTTAATTGCTTCAAAAGCGGTATGGCTCTTTTTGAGAATCCCAGAATTCGCAAGTATTGGGGCCCACCGACGCGCTGAAATCTTTCCACTCTTTCTCTTGTTATACCCAGCAATGCATGAATGAGTATGCGCTGCAGGCGCGTGTATACGTATCTCTTTGTCTTGGCAAGGGCTATGAATTCATCCAGGGTAGAGGCTTTTAGGGAGCATTCCTTTATGCGGTTTTCAAGGCCTTCATCTACATCCATCAGGTTTTTGATGTCCTCCACCGACATGGAGCGGATTTTTCCCAGCAAGAGCTGTTCAAGGGAAGCGTTGGTAACTGGCCCCTTTCCCGATTCTACTGCGCCCTTTAATATTTCAAAGGATGCCTGAGGCATTGCCCGGGAAATGCTGTCCCACCATTTTTGCCTCACAAGCTCATTCCTTATGGCCGTTGCGCTGGATATCTCACCGCTCATCTCTTGAGCGTTGTATGGTGCGCCTATCCGCTGAATTGTAACCGGAATTATGCTGCTTCCTGTTCTGTACAGCGCTTTTAAGTATTCTATCGCCAGTATGGAGTTGGAACTGTTGATTATCTTTTCCCACTGGCTTTGTGAGAAGCTAAGCCCCGTTTCTTTTGCCTGCTCTATGATTGCCCTGTGTCTAGCCTGAGGGAAGGACAACCCTTGATCCAGGTATTGTTTTAACAACATTTTAAATGATGGTGGCTCGTCGACCAGCATCCTGGCTATTTCTGCAAGGGGCTGTATTCTCCCTATTTCGCTGCCAAAGCTGATGTGGGTTACCACCCCTGTATGGTTGAGAAGCTGAACGCCGCCATAGGCGAACAGTTCCGCCGTTTGAGATGAATATGCGGCCGGCAGCTCTACTACTATATCGACGCCGTTTCTAAGCGCCATCTCAGTCCTTTCCCACTTATCGATTATGGCCGCTTCGCCCCTTTGGGTGAAGTGGCCTGACATGGCCACTATGGTGTAATCGGGATCAATGAGCTCTAAAGAGCTTTTAAGGTGATACATGTGCCCATTGTGAAACGGATTGTATTCGGCGATAATCCCTAATACTTTCATCATAACCCCTCGCTTTAGAGATGATATATTATTATATCTTGTAGTCTGCGCGATGTAAAATTAGAAAAACTATTGATTTGCTAGCCATTTGGGTTAGAATAGATAATGGTTATTTTGAGCTGAAAATATATATATTATTATACAGAAAATTCAGAAATTATATTTTATGAAGGATTTTAGCGTTTTATGTAGAATATAGAATAGGTTGGCTTTTTGTGTGTGATTAGCAAAAAAATAAATCTTTTGCTGAAAGGGGAATATCT
>JAMNZI010000219.1 GCA_023622385.1 Bacillota bacterium
ATCATAAGAGGGCTTTGGTGCTTACAGCCCGTAAGGCGGTAAGGTTAGTCTTCGCTCTGCTGCGCGATGAAAAACTTTACAATCCATCCGCCAGGAAAGGAGATGTTAGTTTAAACTAAAACCGACTTCCTAATTTACATTTATGTTAATTATTACCATCTCCTTTGGATGATGGTTAGCTTTGCTATGCCCTTTTTTAGGTTTAAATCGCTAAAAATTTTTCAACTTTTTTCGAATCCCCCCTTGACATATTACCGAATTACTTATTTCTGTATTTAGGGATTGCGTCTCTGATCATTCTTTTAAACCAACTTTTTAATTACTTACGGCAACATATATGACATCAACTTCAATAAAAAAGCAGTAGTACCCTTTCAACAAGCAAATTCACAAACATAGAAAAAATGAGCACATAAAATAGTTTTGGCAACCTTATCAGTCCTTATACAACGCAAAAGTCTTCCCTTACCTCATCTATTAGAACAGCTTTTTCTGTAACATAAAATTTAATAAATAATCCATGCTCCTCATCCACAATTTCGCCAATACCACCTTCACCAATTCTATTTATGTAATCAGTTGACCTATTTACTATATTTGCCACCCATTGTTTAACGGTCTGATCATCTAAAGAATGATTTCCTCTCATACAGTCCTCAGCAAAAATTATTCCTCGCGACAATTTTAACCCCTCCTCATTCTTACAACCTAAATATAGCAAATCTATTGTTTTTGTAAAGGTATTTTATAGCCTATTCTCATCTTATTTTTATCTAAAATGGAAAGACTTTTTTCCCTTTACGAAACGACTTTATTTTTCATGGAAAAACTTAAACCAAAAACAAATTCAAAACTTGATCCTTATCTCCTTTTTTCTTACCCCCTAACTATGTTAATTTAAAAAAAACCCTTTCCATTTCTCTCTCCTCAAACCCGCATGAATTCTACATGGGATTTTTTGGGAGGTAATAAAGTTTTTCCTCAATCTAACAAGTAATTCACTAGAATCTTCCAAATAAAATTCAATTTTGTGTGAAAAAAGTTTTTCCAAAATAACAGCATCAAGATTCAAGAAAAAAGGGATAAGGGGCTTAAATTCAACACTGCTCTCAATTCTTACCCACTTATCCCTTCTCTATTTTTAAACTTGATCCTTAAACCTTTTCCCTTATCCCTTCCCTTTCGGAATCCCTTTTTTCGCTCGCGGAAAAGGTTTTTTGATAATATACAACAGAAATCCCTTTTTTCGCATCTTACTCAACTGTGACGCTTTTGGCAAGGTTCCTGGGCTTATCCACGTCACAGCCTTTGGCCACAGCCACATAGTAGGCATACAGCTGAAGGGGTATGACCACCAAAACAGGCGCCAGAATATCATATACCCTGGGTATATATATTACCCTGTCAGCTTCCTTTTCTATCTCGGTATCGCCTTCCATGGCTACGGCTATTACAAACGCACCCCTTGCCTTCACTTCCTTTATATTGCTCAATGTCTTTTCAAACAATCCCTTTTGGGTGGCCAGGGCAACCACAGGCGTACCCTCCTCTATTAACGCTATAGTACCGTGTTTCAATTCCCCTGCAGCATAAGCTTCTGAGTGAATATACGATATCTCCTTCAGCTTGAGGGAGCCTTCCATGGCCACGGCGTAATCCAATCCCCTGCCCATATAGAATATGCTGCTGGCGTTGAACGTCTCATCAGCACATCTTTGAATAACCTGTTTATCATTGAGTATCTCCTGAGCCAGCACCGGCAATTTCTTGACCTCTTCAATTATCCTATAGTATTCCTCTTCAGATATCCTCCCCATCTTATCGGCAAAATCCAGCGCCATCATGTACATGCACAAAAGCTGGGTGGTATATGCCTTGGTGGAAGCCACGGCGATCTCGGGCCCCGCCCAGGTGTACATCACATGGTCAGCCTCCCTGGACACCGTGCTTCCCACCACGTTGGTGATAGCGATAACCTTGGCACCCACCTTTTTGCACATCCTCATGGCAGCCAGAGTATCGGCCGTCTCACCCGACTGGCTTATAATAATCACTATGTTGTCTGTACTTATCAGCGGATCTTTGTACCTGAAGTCAGAAGCTATTTCGACGTCTACCGGTATCCTTGCCAAGTTCTCTATCCCATACTTGACAACCACGCAGGCATGGTATGCCGTTCCGCAGGCGATGATT
>JAMNZI010000244.1 GCA_023622385.1 Bacillota bacterium
AGGTATTCATTCTAAACCAACCTTCTTAATTCCAAAATTTGATTTAATTATATCATACTTGGTTCTCAGTTTCAACCCTTGCATTCATCCCCGCCCTACAAGGACGAGGCTTTCTGCAGAATTCTTGTAAAAAAGGTACAAAGATTCAGCATAAAACATTAACAGGGGCGTTTGAGTAAAAGACCCCTGTCTCATATTACACTCTCCCCTCATTTATAGCCCTTATCTTGCTCGGATCAATTTTGGGCTTCCTGTCATATGTCATAAGGCCGTTAACCTCCTGCTGCACATCGGTAAGCTGTGTATAGCAAAAGCCGCATATATAGTCTATCGACATGATGGCACGGGTCAAACCAGCAAAGCGCTTCAAAAACTCCTCCTCATCAGCCACCTTATCACCGTATCCCCATCCCTTGCCCGATGCAAAGGCTATACCGCCATACTCAGTTATAAGCACAGGCTGGCCTTTATAACCATACCCTTCAGCAAATATGAATTTCCCCGCAGGAGCGCCATTTACCACCTTATCTTTGTCAGCATAAGCCTTTTTAAAATCCTCTCCATCCGAACGGTAGTCATGTATGGTACACAAATCGGTATCGGTATGCTCCCAGCCGTCATTGGATATCACCAGCCTGGTCCCATCCAGGCTCCGTATCATATTGACGACAGCCACCGTATGGCTCTGCTGCTGCCTATCCACCATTACATTGGGCACGCCCCAGGACTCATTGAATGCCGTCCAGGCTATGATGCAGGGATGATTGTAATCCCTCTCGATGATCTCCTGCCACTCCTGCATATACGCATTTGCTGCCCTTGGGCTGTACTCATAATATGAGGCCATCTCGCCCCAGACCAAAAGCCCCAGCTTATCGCACCAGTAGAGATACAATGGGTCCTCCACCTTCTGATGCTTCCGTACGCCGTTATAGCCAAAGGCCTTGGTCATTTTTATATCGTTTATCAAAGCCTCTTCACTGGGAGCAGTGAGGTTTGAACCCGGGAAATACCCCTGATCCAGTATGAGCTTTTGATAATAAGGGCGATTGTTTAGTAGCACCTTGCCATCCTTGACCGACACCTTACGCATGCCAAAATAGCTGACAACATGGTCAACCGTATCGCCTTTTTCATCTACCAACGTAAACGTTATATCGTAAAGATTTGGATTTTCCGGACTCCACAGCATTAAACCCCACTTAAAGGCATGGCTTACGACGCTCACCTCGAAAATGACCCGCGACTTAAGGCAAGGCACAGTAACCGATGCAATTGATACGCCATCGAAAGATATACAGGTTTTCAAACTGCAGCCGACGGCTTGTGGAGTGAGGAAAGCCTCTATGTTCACAGTACCCTCGTCAATATCAGGAGTCATGCGGACGTTGATAATATGCGCTGGATTTACAGGCTCCAGCCACACCGTCTGCCAAATACCAGAGGTACGGTCATACCAACAGTCAAAAGGCTGATCCAGCCAAGACTGCTTTCCACGAGCCTGCTGGCGGTCCGACGATATGTCGTCCGCTTTTACCACCACTTCATCGCTGCCGTCCCACTTTAGAGCATCGGTTATATCGAAGCTAAAGGGCGTATGACCACCGGTATGGCTGCCCATATACACGCCGTTTACCCACACTTTAGCGTGGTAATCCACTGCACCAAAGTGCAGCATAATCCTTCTGCCCTTCCAGCTGTCCGGCACCGCCAGCTTGCGCCTGTACCATATATGGTCATGGCGCGACGTGTCTCCTATGCCGCTTAATTCGCTTTCAAAGCAAAACGGGACATTTATGGTACGTGAAAAAGCGTGACTTTTATACCATCCCTCTTTTTCTCCCACATCGTCATCATCAAACTCAAACTCCCATATACCGTTTAAATTAAGCCAATCTTTTCTTACAAAATTGGGACGCGGATACTCAGGCCGTGGTATGCTTAACATGAAAAACCCTCCTTTTTCAAACTTATACACCAATTTGTTCATTGCCCAAAAGCGCTTTCTTTCGCCAGTTGCCTCTTTTATAGAAAATTGTAGTGATTATGGCACCACACACCCAGGCAATCAGCAGGGATATAAACACAGACTCTGGCCTGCCAGTGGGATAGGCTTCACTTCGCGTCAAGTAGGCGATGCCGTAGGCAACGGGCACACGCAAAGCGATGGTAGTTAT
>JAMNZI010000155.1 GCA_023622385.1 Bacillota bacterium
AATCGACTATCCTGTGGCCTTCGGTACAATGGTCCAGCGTAAAATCCACGTTGAATTCCTTGGCAATCCTTATGGCCGTCAATATATCATCGGCTCGGTGGGCATGAATCTTAATGTGTATCTCGCGGTTCAAAACCTTGACCAGTATTTCAATCTTAAGGTCTCTATCCGGCATTTTATCAGGGTTTTTCTGCGCCAGCTCTAACTTGCGCTTGTATTCCTGGGCCTGAATCAATGCCTGCCGCAATATAGCAGCGGTGGCCATTCTGGTATAAGGGGCTTTATGCTGCTCACCGTATACCCGCTTAGGGTTCTCGCCAAGGGCTGCTTTAAGCGCTAAAGGCGCCTTAATGACCATATCATCCACCCTACGTCCATAGGTCTTGAGAGCTGCAAACTGCCCACCTATGACGTTAGCGCTTCCCGGGCCGGTAACGACAGTAGTAACGCCATGCTCTCTGGCCTCACGAAAGCTATTATCGTCGGGGTTTATGCCGTCGATGGCCCTAAGGTGCGGGGTTACGGGATCTGTCATCTCGTTCCCGTCGGCACCTTCCTTTCCTATTCCGTCCTCCCACATCCCTATATGGCAGTGCGCATCCACGATTCCAGGCATGACCCACATTCCTTGCGCATCGATTACCTCAAAATTCTCGGGTGGATCTATATGCTCTGCTATTTTCTTGATCTTGGTCCCCTCGATCAATATATCCCCTTTATCGTAGTTTTTACCAGCCATAGTAAGGATCCTGCCATTTTTGATAAGCACGTTCATTTTATCCCCTCCCGAATTTATAAACTTAATAAACTTACGACTATCTTCTTATGCTGAAATTTGCCTCCTAGCCCAATACACCTTTCACAAGTTTGCATCCGTTCAACCTTATAGCCAAACGCATACGCTAGCCCTCAGCTGAAGAAATTTAAAACACGAAACCGCTCAGCCAAATACAGAAGCTCCTCCAAATTTAAACCCTATATAAGCCCGTGATCGGCGAAGCTAAAATATTTGCCATCAGCTACGATAATATGATCCAATACCCTTATGGATATGGCTTCAAGGGCAGCGGCTATCTTACGCGTAACGTTTAAATCGGCCTGCGAAGGCTCCAGCGAGCCACCGGGATGATTGTGAGCCAGGATGACGCTGTGGGCCTGATGCCGCAATGCAGCCTCGACAATCAATCTGGGATATATCGGCGCTTGGTCAATAGTCCCCTCGTGGACCAGGCAAGGATGGTTGACCCTATTTTGAGCATCCAGGCACACCACATAGAAGACCTCATACAGCCTGCCAGAAAACAGCGCAACCAAGTACTCTCCCGCCTTGGCCGTATTATTCAGCCGAGGCTTTTTACCCCACTTATCTTTAAAATAAATCCTGGCCAGGGACGGTATAAGCGTCAACAGTACGGCGGAGTTTTTACCAATGCCAGGAACCGACATCAAATCGGCTGGATCAGCTTCAAACACTGCAGATAAAGAACCATACCTTTTCAGCAAAGCATGAGCCAATTCGTTGGTATCCTTCCTGGGCACCGAATAAAACAGCAGAAGCTCCAAAATTTGATGAGGCTCAAAGCTGTCCAACCCTTCGCTAAGAAACCTATTCCTAACCCTCTCCCTGTGTCCTTCATGCACCGGTACCACCCGTCCACAAAGTAGTCGCTCAAAACGCCCATAAACCGTCCTTTGCGGTCAAAAACTCAAGCAGCGCCAATCTTAAACTGCATTAAGAAAATCGTTTATAAACGCAGGCAACGCAAAGCAAGCATCAAAGAGCTCTTTGTTAAAATACCGCGTGTTCAACCCCTGTGCTCTGCTTAAATCAGCCGCCGAATAATGATATACATTGGAGGCCATTGTAAAGCTCCACAGCCCGCTAGGATAAGTAGGGACACATGCCAAATAAGGATTGACGAACTTGAATAGGCTGCTCAATATGCCTTTTACCCTTTTCATGACCTCCTTATTGTAGAAAGGCGATTCTGATTGTACATTTAAAATCCCATCTGGTTTCAAAGCCTTCAGGCAATCGCTGTAAAATTGATGTTCAAACAACTGCACCGCCGGCCCCACGGGGTCGGAAGAATCCACTATTATCACATCGTATTCCTGCTTTCTAGATTTAATAAACTCAATGCCATCCTGTATAAACAAACAAAGCCGCGGGTCATCAAAAGCAGAAGCGTTCTCGGGGAAAAACTCCCGCACGGCATCAATCACTTCTCCATCGATCTCAACCATGTGTACCTCTTCAACCTCTTTGTGTTTGAGCGCCTCTCGCGCCGCTCCCCCATCTCCCCCTCCTATTATGAGCACCCGCTTGGGCGAAGGATGGGTCAGCAATGGAACATGAACGATCATCTCATTATAGATGAACTCATCCTTCTCTGTAATTTGAATGGCGTTATCCAGAACTAGGGTACGCCCATAATCCTCCAGCTCCAACACCCGCAGCCTTTGATACCTGGTCTGCCGTTCATGCAGTACCTTCTTTACCCCCCAATGTAGCTCATATCCTGGCGTTTCCTTTTCAATATACCAAATGCTCACTCTTTCCCTTTCCTCCTTTCGTCATCCATCAACTTGGCCTGCATGCATTCTTTACAAAATCCAAATACCTCAAAGCTGTGGTCGGTTGGGACAAAGCCCTCCTTCATCGGCATGTCCCTGAGGGGACAATATTCCACACATTGAACCTTACCACAGCTTTTACAAATCAAATGATGATGGTGTTTACCATCGATCAGTTCGTAATAAGCAGCTCCCTGATCAAAGGCTATCTTGCGCACTATACCCTCCTGCTCCAGCACATCGAGGTTCCTATACACGGTAGAAAAGTTGATGCCAGGATTTATCTCCACAACCTTCTCGAAGATATGTTGCGCTGTAGCCAAGGGCTTTTCCAGATCCATCAACACACCGAGTATAGCCTGGCGCTGTTTAGTGAGCTTATATCCGCGCTGCCTAAGCTGCTCCATGAATTCATTTTTATTGTGCATCCGCAAAACCCCTTTGCCCAATTTCACAGCCATCAAAAATACACAAGCCCTTTTATATACCTATATGCATGATATCTCCACACCGCTTCTGCAAAAGTCAACCATTCGTATCTCCCATCTTTCTTCAAAAGCAGAAACGGCTTCCTTCATTTTATCTACAAAAGTTACATTCCCTTCATCCAAAATGGCGATAACGGTAGGACCGGCACCGCTTAAAAATACACCCTTAGCTCCCCATTTGGCAGCATAAAAAAATATATCGTCCCAATGAGGAATCAGGGCCTTTCTATAGGGCTGATGCAACCTGTCCTGGGTAGCAACCGCAAGCATCTCCAACCTCCCGGTCAAAAACGACGCAACCAACATGGCCGTACGGCTTATGTTAAACACCACATCCTTGAAGGGTATGACGTCGGGAAGCACCTGTCTGGCTTTGGAAGTATTCAGCTCAAAATCGGGTATCATAACCACCAGCCTTATCCCTGGCGGTGGATCCATTCTTACATATAAGACCTCATCGCCTTCCAAACATGCTGCCGTCATCCCCCCCACCATGGCAGGGACCACGTTGTCGGGATGCCCATCCACCTGCACAGCCAGCTTCATCAGCTCATGCAAACCCAGCCTAAACCCGCTCAAGGCATTGGCAGCAACCATACCGCCCACAATACACGCGGCACTGCTCCCCAATCCCCGAGCAACGGGGATATCATTGGTTAGAGTCATTCGTATGCCTCTCGGACGATAGCACACCTCGTCGAAAACCTTCTGCATTGAGGAATACACCAAGTTGGTATGATCACAGGGCACCTCATGGCAGCCTTGCCCCTTCACCTCTATATGTAGCCCTTCATCGCACTCTTCCACTTCTATAATGTTGTATACATCAATCGCTATCCCCAAGCAATCAAACCCCGGTCCAATATTGGCTGTAGTAGCCGGTACTTTAACCCTTACCACATACTTTTCCTCCTGTTTGAACGCTTTCCTTTCTTTAGGAGATTGTACCATAATTTTAACTGAGCTACAACATTTATACCTTGATTTGCACGTCATAAAATATTTAATAAGAAAAAGGGGAAGGCCAGGATATAGCCAGCCTCATCCCCTGCTATAACTTTTGAGAACATCAAGCACCCGAGCTATGGAAAAGATTTCTACTCCATCAAGCTCTTTAAGGTTTACCAACAGCAGGCAGCTGCCTTACAAATTCATAAAAATCCTCATACGAGCCCATATAAGTACACTCAATAGGCTCACGGGTCCTGTGTAGCATGTAATTGGTAATCAAATAGGTCTTCATACCAAGGGAACCGGCCACAAGGTCCTCCTGCACATCATTGCCCACCATGATGCACTGATGAGGTTGTTTGCCGATAGCCCTCAAGACCTCCTGATAAAAGGCTACATTGGGCTTACAAAATCGGTTGTTCTCGTAACACGAAATGTATATAAAATCCTCCGGCTTAAACCCTGCCCATTGAATTCTATAGACTATAGCCTTTTTGGGGAAGATGGGATTTGTGGCTATGGCCACGTCATACCCCTTTTCTTTCAATATGCGCACGCTCTCCTTTATAAAAGGCACATCCTTCATGCACTGCCGAGTGTTCAGAAAACCCTCATCATAAAAAGCATCAAACCTCTCCTTATATATGCGGAGCTTATCCTCTCCCACTAACTTAGCAAAGCTTTCTATAAACACCTCTTGATTGGTACGCTGCCCAACATTGTTGACCATGTCCTTTGTAGCCGCCCATACATATTTGATTAGGCGCTCGGGCTCTATCAAATCGCTAAAGGCCTTTGTCATTTCCCTAAAGTACTGCTGAGTGAACTCATCCATATCCATGGGAAGCAACGTCCCATCAAGATCAAACAGGAAAGTATCAATCTCCCTCAAATTCATCCCCCCTATCATTTGACCCTGGCCATCACTCCATCCACTAGCTTGTTCATCTTCTCCTCAGCATCTTTGAGGCTTCTCCCTACAGTGGAGAAGTAAAACTTTATCTTGGGCTCAGTGCCAGAAGGCCTTAGGGCAAACCATGAACCATCGGCTAGGGTATAGCGCAATACGTTAGACGGCTGAGACATGGCTATGGGCAACACCTTATCCTCGTCTACATGATAAGCCTTTAACTCCTTGTAATCCTTAACAACAGCAACCCTTACTCCCCCCACCTCCATGGGCGGGTTTGCGCGGAAGTCCTCCATGATGGCTTTTATCCTTTCCATACCTTCCTTGCCTTCAAGATACACCGATTTCTGCGTCTCGTGGTAATACCCAAACTTTTCCCACAGCTCTACTAAACCATCATACAACGTCATGCCCCTCGATTTATAGTAAGCGGCCATCTCACAAGCCAGCATGGAAGCTATAATACCATCCTTGTCCCTCACAAAATCCCCTGCCAGGTAACCATAGCTTTCCTCATATCCGAACAAAAACACCTTGTCGCCGGTCTCCTCGAACTCCTTGATCTTCTCGCCTATAAATTTAAATCCCGTATAGGTATCCACCACCTCAACGCCATATGACTTGGCAATCTCTCGCCCCATCTCGCTGGTCACAATGGTCTTAATTATGGCCCCGTTATGCGGCAGCTTACCTGCCCTTTGCAGCGATCCAAGCACGTAGTTGACCAACAATGCACCCAGCTGGTTGCCACTCAACACCACATATTTGCCCTCTCTATCCTTCACCACAACCCCCAATCTATCGCTATCCGGGTCAGTACCTATTATTATGTCAGCCTCGTGTTTTTTGGCAAGCTCTATAGCCAGAGCGAAAGCTTCGGGTTCTTCGGGGTTTGGATATCTTACCGTGCGAAATTCCGGATCAGGTAGCTCCTGCTCTGGAACCACTATGACGTTTTTGAACCCCAGCTCCCCAAGCACACGCCTCACCGGCTTGTTGCCGGTTCCATGCAGCGGAGTATAAACGATCTTGAGGTCCTTTCCAACCTCTTTAACCAACTCCTTATTTATGCAGAGCTGCTTCACCCTCTCGATATAGCGGCTTAAAACGTCTTCCCCTATGAGGTGAAAAAGCCCCTGAGCCTCGGCCTCCTCCCTGGTGATCATTTTGATATCCTCGAAGCGATTTACGGCATAAACTTCTCTTATGATTTCCTCAGAACGGCTGGGCGGTACCTGCCCCCCATCCTCCCAATACACCTTGTAGCCATTGTAAGCAGGCGGGTTATGGCTGGCAGTTATGACTACACCAGCAATGGCGCCCAGCTCCCTCACGCTAAACGACAGCACCGGCGTAGGCTCCAGCTCATCATACAGATAAGTTTTAATTCCGTTGGCATTCAAAACCAGCGCCGTCTCCAACGCAAACTCCTTTGACATCCTTCTGGAGTCATAGGCGATCACCACGCCCCTGTTCATGGCCTGTGACCCTTGCTTCTTTATATAATTGGCCAGACCCTGGGTGGCCCTGCCAACGGTATACTTATTCATCCGGTTGGACCCCGCGCCTATGATCCCACGGAGCCCGCCAGTGCCAAACTCCAAATCCTTGTAAAACCGATCCTCCAGCTCCTTCTCATCGTGGGCTATGGCCGCCAACTCTTCCTTCGTGGCTTCATCTATTACAGGGCTTTCCATCCACAACCTGTATCTCTCTCTATAATCCATTTAAACTCCCTCCCCTTCCTGTAGCGTACCTCATGGAATTATGGTTTTATTGTTTAACAAGCAAGAAAGTTTTATTTATGCAAGCCAAGCACATGGCCTAAATATCCCTTAACTCCTTTTCTACCAGGCTTTTTAAATATCTTCCAAAGTCTTCCTTGAGATCCTCTCTACGAAGTGCAAACTCCACTGTGGCTTGCAAGTAGCCCAGCTTGTGACCAACGTCATACCTTTTACCCTCAAACTCATAGGCATATATGGCCTCTTCCAAAACCAGAGCCTGAAGCGCATCGGTAAGCTGTATCTCTCCCCCGATCCCGGGCGGAGTATTGGCCAGATGGTAAAATATCCTCGGCGTGATGATATACCGTCCCAAAATCGCGAGGGTGGACGGTGCCTTATCGATATCGGGCTTTTCAACCAGCCCCTTAACCTTATAAACCCTGTCTTCAATGGGTATGCCATTGACTATGCCGTACTTGCTTACGTCTTCCTTGGGCACATGTTGGCATCCAAGAACGGTGGTCTTATATTCATTGTAAACCTCTATGAGCTGCTTTAAACAAGGGGTCTTAGAGTAGACTATATCATCACCCAATAGCACGGCAAATGGCTCGTCCCCTATAAATGAACGAGCGCAATATATGGCATGCCCCAACCCTTTAGGCTCCTTCTGACGTATGTAGTGAATATCCACCATATTCGAAATATCATCCACCAATTTGAGGAGGTCCTCTCTATTGCTCTTGCGAAGGGCATCTTCCAACTCCAACGAACGGTCAAAGTGGTCCTCAATGGACCTTTTGTTTCTGCCAGTAACAATGAGAAATTCCTCTATTCCCGATTCAATAGCCTCTTCTATTATATACTGTATAGTAGGCTTGTCAACGATGGGCAACATCTCTTTGGGCTGGGCCTTTGTGGCCGGCAAAAACCTGGTTCCCAACCCGGCCGCCGGAATGATGGCTTTTCTTATCCGCATATCACATCCCCCATTTCCCTGCTGCTTTAATCCATTCTGACATTCAATGGAAAAAGACCTTGGCACTCTAAAAGCCAATCACCGATGCATATGTACACATTTTATAGGCCACCATCATATCAACCTTTACAGGCCTTTCCGTAAATCAATATAAACAAATATAATGATCCATAATGATATTTTATATCTCATATCAACTTTTCTCAATAACTAACCTGTACCCGGTATAATACTCGAACTCCTTTTTAACATCATCAAGGGCCCCGCAATCCCAATCATCCACGGGCACAACCCTGATCTCCTTTTCCAGCTGAAAAAAGCCGGGGTTCCTTTTTAAACGCAATCCCTTTTGCTCCAGCAACCGCCTTGCCAGCTTTATGACCTCGTTTTGGTTGGGATTGGGATTGATTCTCATAGGCCATCCAGTCTTCTCCTCAAGCTGCAATATGATATCCCGGTATCGCTCCCCTATCTCGGGAGTTATAAAAGTAAGCTCTATATAGGGACCATTTTCATCCCGTTTGAGTCCCTTTTTATAAAGCCTGTGGGGTTTACCTGCAAATGACTCTTCTATAAGCTTGAAAGCCTTATTTTGCTCCATCTGCCCGGGCTGTGCAGCTATGGGCTCAAAGGCATCAGGCTTTATATGCCCTTCAATGATCAGATCAAGGCCGGTAGCCTCTGCAAACCGCCTCCTTATATCTTCTACATCCACATCCCCTTCAATGGTAGCTTTAAAATATCCCTCAGCACGGTAATACGACAAATTCCCCACAAGATAGGCCCCCTCAGGCAGGAGGTTTACAAGCAGGTCTTCTGCAGCTTCAAGGTTACACTCGCGGTTAAGCTCGACCCGCCATCCGGTTAGCTTCTCAAAGTGCTCAATTTCATCCCTATACCTCTGAGCCGCCACCTTTGGAAATTTGAAGTAAAGCAGCGCAACCTTTTCTTCAAACCGGGCTCCCTTTTTATACAGCCCCGTCTCGGGCGGAAAATATTCATCAACCAGCGCCAGCATGCGGTTAACCTCCATCGGGCCTTGAAGTTTTTGGAGCCGCTGAGCGACCCGCTCCTCAGACAGCGGCCGGTACAAAAAAGGCCGCCAACTATCGGGTTCAAAATAGTCGGAATGCAGCAGTATGCTGCTCAGCTGGCTTACGCCTTCCTGCACTGGTTCCTTCCCCGACCAGATGTAGAACAGCTCTTCGGGGCTGTATGCCCTCTTTTGCCCACCGTGTTCCATTATATGTCTCCACAGGACCTCTATATCCTCGCCCTCAGGAATGCCCTCTCTATTGAGGGAAGGGATCAAAGCCCGTTCAATTTGCTTTCTTGGACGCCTGATGTAGAAATCATAGGTCTCTCCGTTTCTTGGCACATAAACCCTGCCTTGAAAATCGGCCTGCATCTCCTTCCCCAAATGCTGTATGACCTCTTCCTGTCCATGTACTAGAAAGATCTGCCTAGGCGAAAGGGCGTGTAATACCCCTAAAAGTTCAATCTTATCAGCATGGGCAGATAAGTTGTACTTGTCAAGCTGGCAGCTGACAGGGATCCGCCTTTCTCCCAGATCCAGAAACCTCTCCTCGCAATGGGCGTTCACCAAGTTGAGCAGCTGGCGGCCGGGAGCCTCCTCATCCTGATATCCTGTTATGGCGATGAAGTTGTTTTCATCCCCCACCAGCTTTTCTGCATACCACTGGCTCGGCCCGCCGGTCAGCATGCCAGAGCTGGATATTATGCAGCAGGGCTCTGAAAGCCCCACCACAGCCTCCCTGTCCCTCTTGTCAGACACCGGCTGTATCCAGTCGTCAAAGAACACCTCTTTATCTTTCCACACCCTCTTGGCTAAACTGCTATGCAGATAATTGGGATTCAAGCGGTACACCCTGCATACTTCCCGTACCATGCCATCGACAAACACCTTAAACCTGGGCAGTCTGCCCCTGTTCATGGCCCGCCTCAGCATGAGTATGACCTCCTGAGCGCGCCCTATGGCAAAGGCGGGTATCAGCACCTTCCCACCTCTATCTATTACCTCACCCACCATCTGGATGAAACGCTCCTCCTCCATCTGGCGATTGGCATGGAGCTTGTCCCCGTAAGTGCCCTCCAGTATGGCCACATCGGGCCGGAGCTTGGGGATTGACGCCCCGCTCACCGTATACTGGTTGGTAAGCGATATGTCCCCCGAATAAAAGGCGCTGCCCTCTTTGCCCTGGATGTAGATACAGCTTGCACCGACGATGTGCCCCGCATGATAGAAGGTGACCTTAATTTCTGCATCCTCGAAGGGCTGTATGGCATATTCGGGCGAAAAACATATTATCCTATCCATCATCTGCTTGACATGGACCTCTGCATATATAGGTATCTCGCCTTCCTGCTGTTCCATAATCTTCAAGCTATCGTAAAGAAGGACCCGCACCAAGTCTTTGGTGGCATGGGTCATATATATAGAAGCATGGGGATACTCCCTGCTTATTAGAGGGAGGGCACCGGTATGATCCAGATGGGCATGGGACACAAATATTGCGTCCACACCGCCTTTTTCTTGAATGACGCGGAGGTCAGGAAGGCTATCCTTAGACGAGTCCATCCTGACCCCCGCATCCAGGAGAATATTCTTACCATCTATACGCAATAGATAGCAGCTGGCTCCTACTTCGGCAGCTCCACCGCAAAAGGTCAACTCCATCTATCAACATCCTTCCGTAAAAACAATGTAAACTGTATTAACCTCCTAATCTATGTAATCATCAAACAAATGCATCTGTTGTGAATAAGACTTAATCCT
>JAMNZI010000127.1 GCA_023622385.1 Bacillota bacterium
CAGGTGGATTGTACGCATGATAAAAAACATTTATGAGGAATTTCCCTTTGATATCATTCACGCTCATGTGGCCTTGCCGGATGGGTATGCAGGCGCCTTACTTGCAAGTGAATTGAAGTTACCTTTGGTTGTCACTATTCATGGTCAAGATTTGCAGCATACAATCCATCGCGATAATAGATGTAAACGAGCTCTTGCCTTTGTTTTTGATCATGCATCACAAATTATTTTAGTAAGCAACAAACTGAAGCGTCTCGCCGAGAAATTTTTCGACCATTCTGAAAAATTATTGGTGATACCCAATGGCGTTGATGCAAAAAAAGTTTCAAATATTAATTCTGAAAATACATCAAAATACGATGATACACTAACTCTTCTAAGTGTTTCAAATTTGATATTCACGAAAGGAATTGACTTAAACCTTTTAGCAATTCAGCGTCTTTGTACTAAATACCCGTGGCTTCGCTATAAAGTAATAGGTAATGGAGCAATGGAAAATAAGCTTAAAGAAATGACTGCCTCGTTAGGATTGAGCCATTATGTAGAATTTCTTGGCCGCCAGCCTCATGATCGTGTAATGAAGTATATGGCGAAATGTGATATATTTACACTTCCAAGCTGGGAAGAAGGCTTTGGCGTTGTGTATTTAGAAGCGATGGCTCATGGCAAGCCTGTTATCGGTTGTCAGGGTGAGGGAATTGAAGATTTTGTTGAACATGGCAAAACGGGGATGCTGGTCAAACCACGAGATGTCGATAGCTTGGTGGAAGCGCTAGACTTTTTGTTAAGCCATCCGGAGGAAGCGAAAGCTATGGGAGAACGAGGGCGCAAATTAGTGCTGGAGAATTACACATGGGAGAAAAACGCAGAAAAGACAATAGCTGTTTATGAAGAAGTACTTAGAAATGCAAGTCGATAACGCTACTAAAAAATATAAAGCTAAAGTCTGCCACTTAACATCCGTCCATCCCCCTTTTGACACTCGTATTTTTTACAAGGAGTGTCGAACGCTGGCCCAGGCCGGATATGAAGTCGTGCTTGTTGTTCCACACGATAAAAACGATGCCGTTGATGGGGTGCGCATACGAGCTGTGCCGAAGCCAAAAAACAGGCGGGAGAGGATGACGAAAACCGTTTGGCAGGTATACAAAGCGGCTGTAGCCGAAAACGCCGATATTTATCATTTTCATGATCCGGAGTTGCTTGTGGTGGGTAAGTTTTTGCAGTTACGCGGTAAACGAGTAATATATGATATGCATGAAAATCTCCCAAAAGCCATTCGAACAAAACCGTGGATAAATGCAAGGCTACGACCTCTTGTTGCCAGTCTAGTTAGGTTTATCGAGCGTATTCTCATGAAGGGAATGCCTGTCATTTATGCTGAAAAATCTTATGCAAAGGACTATAAATGGGTAAAGACGGCAGTTACGGTTCTGAATATGCCCATGGTTTCAAACCTTTTAGCTATTAATGAAGCTAAATACCCAATGCCAACAATAGGTTATTTGGGTGGAGTATCTCCGCTCCGTGGAAGCTTGGAATGTATGGAAGCATTGCGTATCCTTAAGGAACGTGGGTATTCTGTGGGGTGGGAGTGCATAGGTCCAATATCTGATGATCATCGATTCGAACTAATGCGTCTGATCAGTAGTTATGGATTACATGATGTATATATTCGGGGGTATATGTTGCCGGATGAAGGCTGGCGATATATTGCGCGGTGTCATATTGGGCTTGCAATCTTAAAGCCTATACCAAATTACATTGAGTCATATCCAACGAAAATGTTCGAATATATGGCACTTGGTTTGCCAGTTGTGACCTCTGATTTCAAATTATACCGGGATATCATTGAAAAAGAGCGATGCGGTATATGCGTAACTCCTGAGTCTCCTATAGAAATTGCTAATGCGATAGAATATCTGTTAACGCACCCCGATGAAGCCGAAGCGATGGGCAAAAGGGGGCAGGAAGCGGTGCGTAAATTGTATAATTGGGAGATAGAATCAAAGAAACTGCGTGCATTCTATGAAAAAATATTAACTGGCAAAGGAGCCGATGTAAGTGGACATTTTTGAGACGGTCAAAGAAATGCTTTCTTTGCCAAGCGTACAAATTACAATGTGGGGCGAAGA
>JAMNZI010000192.1 GCA_023622385.1 Bacillota bacterium
AGACGGGATCGACGTCAGAACTGGCTGTAAAGTAGTGGTTGAAATCTATAAATGGCCTGAGCAGAGAAGAAATCCTGTAGGCAGAATCATCGAGGTCCTGGGCTACAAGGATGAGGCCGGAGTTGACGTGCTGTCCATCATACGGCAGTATAAGTTGCCCGAAAAATTCCCTGCCGAGGTTGAGGCTGCTGCAGCCGAGATCAGCCAGACGGTGCGGGAAGAGGACATGGTGGGGCGTAAGGACTTTAGGCATTTACGCACGTTTACCATTGACGGTGCCGATGCAAAGGACTTTGACGATGCGGTTTCCCTGGAGATAATGGAAAATGGGCACTTCCTTTTGGGCGTGCACATAGCCGATGTAAGCCATTACGTGAAGGAAGGATCGCCCATAGATAATGAGGCATATTTGCGGGGTACCAGCGTGTACCTGGTGGACAGGGTGATCCCCATGCTGCCGCCAGAGTTGTCCAACGGCATATGCAGCTTAAATCCCAACGTGGATCGCCTTGCCATTTCGGTTATGATGGAAATCGACGGGGAAGGCAAGGTTGTGGATTATGAAATATATGAGAGCGTCATTCGCAGCAAGATGCGCATGATATATGAGGAGGTCAACAGGGTTTTGGAAGATAACGATAAGGAGCTGCTGCCCAAGTATGCCGAGTTTCTGGAGG
This sequence comes from Bacillota bacterium, assembly GCA_023622385.1. GTDB lineage: Bacteria > Bacillota > Clostridia > Caldicoprobacterales > Caldicoprobacteraceae > Caldicoprobacter. The sequence continues at coordinate 678 of JAMNZI010000192.1, forward strand.
ATTTAAAAAATATGCAGCGCTTGAGCGAGATACTCAACAAACGCAGGATGAGAAGGGGCAGCATAGATTTTGACCTCAACGAGGCCAAGATAAAATTGAGCAGCGATGGCAAGGTGCTAGACGTTAAGCTGTATACCCGTGGCGTCAGCGAGCGCATGATAGAGGAGTTCATGCTGATATGCAACGAAACCATAGCGCAGCATGTGTTCTGGCGAAATATACCCTTTATGTACCGCATACATGAGGATCCGGATATTGAAAAGATGCTGGAGTTCGACGAGTTCATACACAACTTCGGGTATCACTTGAAGGGAATCGGGGGAAGGATTCACCCCAAGACGTTGCAGCAGTTGCTGGAGAAAATTCGGGGCACCAGGGAAGAGACCATAATAAATACCGTCATGCTCAGGTCGCTTCAAAAGGCCAGGTACAGCCCAGACAATAAAGGCCATTTTGGCCTGGCGGCAGAGCATTACTGCCACTTTACCTCACCCATCAGGAGATACCCCGACCTGGTGGACCATAGAATAATAAAGGATATGCTACACGACAGATTAGATTCAGACAGGATAGCTAGCCTTGAAAGCAGGTTGTTCGATATGGCTGAGCATTGTTCGGAACGCGAGATCATCGCCGATGAGGTGGAGCGCGAGGTTGATGATTTGAAGAAGGCCGAGTTTATGCTTGATAAGATCGGCATGGAGTATGACGGGATAATATCGGGCGTCACCAATTACGGCATATACGTGGAGTTGGACAACACTGTGGAAGGGCTGGTGCACATTAGCACCATGGATGATGACTACTATGTCTATGATGAAAAGCACTATTGCCTAATCGGGCAAAGGACGGGTAAAATATATCGCCTCGGGGATGTTGTAAGGATAAGGGTTGTGGCAGTGGACCTGGCATCTAGGAATATCGATTTTGTGTTGGTTGAATGATAAAAATGGCCAACCCCCTTATTGACATGTTGTTTAATATATGATATACTTTGATTGCAATTGAATAGAGATTAGCGATGATATGAGCCCTATTTGTGCTGCTTGATCAGTTCAAGTAGGGTTATTTTGTCAGTAGTAGGTGTTAATTAGATGGCGGATGAGGGTATAAAGATAATAGCTCAGAATAGGAAAGCAAGGCACGACTACTTCATCGAAGAGACGTACGAAGCAGGGATTGTGCTGGCAGGTACCGAAGTAAAGTCGGTACGCCAGGGCAATGTCAACCTCCGTGACAGCTATGCCGTCATCAAGGATGGAGAAGTTTTCCTCTACAACATGCACATAAGCCCTTACGAGAAAGGAAATATATTCAACCGGGATCCATTGAGGACGCGTAAGCTATTGCTAAATCGCAGGGAAATCAACAAGCTGACGGGCTATGTGCAGCAAAAGGGTTATACGCTGGTTCCCCTTAAGGTTTATCTAAAAAGGGGCTGGGTTAAGGTGGAGCTAGCTGTAGCGAGGGGTAAGAAGAGCTATGATAAGCGCCAGAGCATTGCTAAGCGCGATGCCCAGAGGGAGATAGAAAGGGCCTTTCGGGAGCGCCAGAAGATGTAGGCTACTCACAGGTGCAGCTGGTGACGCATTTGTATAGACAATTGAATATGATGTTATATAACGTGGGGGCGTACTGGGTTTCGACGGGGATAGTTGAGGTGAAAGAAGCGAGCCGCGGACTCCGGGACCGCGTCAACAACCTGGAGAAAAAATAAGTGCAGACGACGCACAATTAGCTTTAGCTGCATAAGGAAGCAGCTAACGTCCACCCTGTAGTGCCCACGCTACAGGTGCTGGGCGCCGGTTCAGTGGGGAACGAACCTGCCTTTGCTTCGGGGCAGGCCGGATTTTAATGAAGCTACCGACACCGGGATCCTGTCAGTGGGAGCCCGGTGGAGGGAATGGCAAAACACTGACTGCGCTCGGAGACGCTTTCACCGAAGCATCTTCGGACAGGGGTTCGATTCCCCTCGCCTCCACCAACAAAGGTCACAATCGTGTCGATGTCAACTTTGTCATCGTACACGATTATTTTTTTACGTAAGTCGTATAATGCGTTTTTGTTCTTACTTTTGTGGTGATTCCTTTTTCCATTAATTTTCCGTTCAGTACGATTAAAAATGTAAACCCCTTTATATTTCTCGTTTTTGAGTATGTAATGAATACTATTCTTACCAAACGGTCTACCTGTTTGTGTTTTATGGCCTTCCTGATTTATTATTTCGCTATATCCTTTTCCAGCAGCATACATTTCAAAGAATGTCCGTACAATCTGAGTTTCTTGTTCGTTAATTATGTATGTCTTATCAGATGCTACATCATATCCAAGTGGCGGCTTACCACCAGTATGTTTGCATTGCAGGGCAGTTTCCTTCATACCTTTCATTACTTCACGTGCAAGGTTACGGCTGTAATATTCGGCCATACCTTCAAGGACGGATTCAAGTATTATGCTTTCTGGGCTATCATCCAGCTGTTCTAATACCGATATAAGTTTTACACCATTCTTTTTAAGCTGCCTTTTATAGAAGGCACTATCGTACCTATCCCGAGAAAACCGATCAGTTTATGCACAATCACAGCGTCAAACAGACCTAAGGCACTATCCTGTATCATCTGTAGGAAACCAGGCCTATAATCAGTAGTTGCACTTTTTGCCTCATCAGTGTATACTTTGACAAGCTGTATGTTGTTTTTCTCGCAGTATTCTCGTATGGCCCTTAACCGTGCTTCTATGCTCTCTTCGCGCTGGTTATCGCTACTGTATCTTGCGTATGCTGCTGCTTTCATTTGTGACTTCTTTCCTAATTTGTCTTATATTGTTATATCTTGTTATATCTTTGCTTATGAGAAATAAAAATTTTTGCACTTAGCTATCATTTTTGCGAAGTAAATGATATACTATAAGGTGGAGCAATGTATAGAAATACCCTCTACAGGTGAAAGTCAGCTTTATGGTGTATTATAGGTTGAATAATTAGCTGTAGAGGGCTTACTTATAAAGGAATATTGGTCAAATTTTACGCCTAAGTTACGAAGCATTTGGAATGTATCTGTATATGGAACATTGAACGCTCTGCAAACATTAGGTATAGGAACTTGTTTTTTAATATTAGAATCAAATTCTTCATGAGTTACAATAATAAGATTTTTAGCTATTGCATATGCAATTAACCAACCATCCGCTCCATTAGCAAATTTATACTTAGCTTCAGGTAAAAATTGATTTTGAGCAATTACCCATTTCATTATGTCGCTATATGCATCGGTCACTCCACTTTCACTAGTTGATTTACACCACTGATAAAAAATATTTTTCATCCACTGTTTTAGGGTGTCATTTCCCCTTTCTATTTCTTGTTTTACCTTGTCTATAGTAACTATATGTCCTTTTTGAGCACATTCAACTAGAGTATCCCAAAACGCTGGAGCGATATCAAAAGCGTAATAACGGCGTGAAGCTTCTATAAAAACATTGGTATCCAGCACGTATACCCCATCATTGTTCATTGCTTAAAACCTCCAAACCCTAGGAATTCTGCATATTTATCAAAAGTACTTCCATAAAGTCCTGTGAGTTCATAAGCTTCACGGTATAGAAGCTTACCTGTTCTTACAGCACTTATTACTGCTTCTGCAAAACGGCGCCCAATACGTGCGTTTTGATTTTTGTAGAAATCCCAGCCTCCATTGTCTTGAGTAGAAGAACGTTCTTTTGCTAGATAGTCCTCATAAAATTCGATAAATTCATTCTTTGTAATATAGCCCAAATCTAAAGTTCTACGCGCAACAACTAGCTCGCTTACCTTAAAGTGACGAGCTAATGCCTGAAAAGGTTCGGACTTATTGCGTACACTAGGCCAAATCTGCTGTAATTCATGCTGTGGAACTAGAAATTCTGCAGCTACCATATTACAAATTTGTTCGATTTTGTTATTAGCCGGCCGAAGTTCTCTAAGGTCAAAGGCAGCACTACTACCAAACCATAAATGAGCGAGCTCATGTGCTAAAGTAAACATTTGAGCAGCTTTGCTATCAGCACCGTTTACAAATACTAAAGGGGCATACTCGTCTACTAAAACAAAACCTCGAAACTCTTCGGGTACAAGTTTACGACGCGTATTATTACCTACTATGCTATTAACAACCACAATAATCCCAATATATTCCATCTTACTACGCAAAAACTCCAATGTTGCGGTCCAACTTGGTAAATGACTAGTCCATCCCTCTTCGAGCTCTAGGGTTTCTCTTATATTCATAGCAACTTGTTGAGGATCGTCTTCAAGTTTTGCCGAACCAACAAAACGCAAAGGCTCCTGCCCAACATCAATAAGGTATTCACGCATCCAATTCTGTCTTAATTTCATGGTTTGAACGGTCTCAAATAGATCGCAGCTAATTTGCTGATCCGTCGATCCATTATTAGTAGTTCGAAAATACGGAATAGGGAGTTGTTCTACTGGTGGTTCTTCTAGAAAGAAATACCCAAGAGGTGTATGTGTTTCTTTGGCTAGTTGCTCTAATTGTCGTAAAGTAGGCATACTTTCCCCACTTAACCATTCGCGAATTTTAGGGAATTTTTTCTGTATAGTAATTTCCTTTCTGGATCGTACTAAAGCCCAAGAGAGAACGCGAGGACTTACTTTTACTTCTACTCGTGGCATTGAAATACACTTCCTTTCTATTCAATAATATCACTTTTTGATAACGGGGGTCAATTCATCAGTCAGTCCCAATTTATATGCTACTGATTCTTCATTAACACCTAGCATGCCCACAATATGACTTATTGATTCATAACGCATGTCCTTGATGTCATAATTATCAATCAAAAGCTCTGCTGCAAACTTATTGGTTTCATGTTCGTATGGTCCGATAGGAAACAAGGTATATTCCCGGATAATATAAATCGGTTCAGATGAGTACAGGATAGCATATCCCAGCTCATAGGTGTTACTTTATTTCAACGGATAACCAGTCTTATCTCTGAATGAGCCAAATAGTATTAATATTAAGTCGAGCAGCCAGCCAATACCAAATAATCCGAACGTTAAAAACCATATAATACCTGTTCCTCGTTTACCTACATAAAATCTGTGCATTCCTACCCAACCTAAAAATAGACAAAGAATAAAAGCAGTCATTCTTTTCTTGTCCGAATAACTTAAACTGCTGTTGATATTGCTATCTTCAATTTCAGAGGGATCAATATTTATTTCTTGGATATCAGGGTATTCTTCAACAACATAGCCGGAGGATTTTTCTTTCATTCTTATTCCAATTGCAATAGTTTTACCGTCTTGCCAAGTTGTAATATATTCAAAATTCTTATCTACTTTGGGATTGATTTTATCAGGTAGTGCTTCTATTCGTTGCATTATTGCATTTATATCAAGAACAGGGCAAAATCCAATTTCATTTATTTTGTTTTTTACAATATGCTTTATTTGATTTTTGTCAACAGTGAAAATACCGGATTTGGATAGGTTCCCGATAGTATACCATCCCCCTTTCCAGTAGGCATTGGTTATACCGCAAAGTCTGCAACCTAAAGGGTTTGTAGCGTAAATGCTGTTATTTCCGGCATCTTCACCAAAGCAATATCTTTCTGGATTGAAAGCTTTTTGTCTTTCTCTAAAACATGATAAACCATTGCGAATTTTGCTAATTGGAACCTTGGAACCATTTATTTCAACAAAACTAGACTTCCAGTTCTTAACGTAATCAAATATTTCGAAAAAATCTTCAATACTATCTTCCGAAAATATAGCAGTATGAATATTATCATCAGATTCTAAAGAATAAGTTGGTTGCTTCTTCATGAGTTCAACAACATAACTATAATTTGCTGAAGAGGATCTTCCGAAGCCTAGTTTTATTGAGGTTGTAGCCTTGGCCGGTAGGCTTGTTTCTTTTGATAATAAAGGTTTGCGTTAACCATAAAATTAAAATGTTTTGTTGATATTCGACAGAAAATGTAATATAATTTTATGCGTATCATGTGCGTTGAATGAACGGACCCCCAAGGGTAAACCGTTCATTTTTAGTATTTGCGATTGATTTTATAATTGTGAGGAGATTGAGAAATGGAGAAGAGAGAGAGATTTGCTTCACGTTTGGGTTTTATCTTGATCTCCGCCGGGTGCGCCATTGGATTGGGCGATGTTTGGCGTTTCCCCTATATCACGGGGCAATACGGCGGAGGAATATTTGTCCTGGTCTATCTCATATTCATCTTTTTGCTGGGTTTGCCTGTTATCACCATGGAGCTGGCGGTAGGACGTGCCAGTCAAAAAAGCATTGCTACTTCATTTAACGTTTTGGAGAAAAAAGGCCAGAAATGGCATTGGATGGGCTATGCTGGTATAGCGGGGAATTACATACTTATGATGTTTTATACCACCATCGCAGGCTGGATGTTGGCTTACTTTTACAAGTTTATGGTGGGCCAATTTGAAGGGCTTGATACTCAGCAGATCGGCCAAGTGTTTACAGATTTCATAGCAAATCCGGTGGAAATGACCATATGGATGGTTATGACAACAGTGATTTGTTTTGGTATATGTTCGCTTGGCTTGCAAGAAGGAGTCGAAAAGGTCACCAAGGTGATGATGGTGTTGCTACTGGCCATCATTCTGACCCTTGCGATCAAATCCATGACGCTTCCTAATGCCAGCGAAGGCTTAAGGTTTTATCTAATGCCCGATGTTAATCGTGTAAAGGAATATGGCCTTTGGGAAGTAGTATTTGCAGCTATGAGCCAGGCGTTTTTTACCTTGAGCATAGGAATTGGTTCTTTGGCCATATTTGGAAGCTATATTGAGAAAGAGCGCAGCCTTCTTGGTGAGTCCATTCATATAGCCACATTGGATACTGCAATTTCGTTGATTGCAGGGCTTATTATTTTCCCAGCCTGTTTTGCTTTTAATGTTGATCCGGGTCAAGGCCCAGGCCTTGTGTTTGTAACGCTGCCCAACATCTTCAATTCCATGGCCGGCGGAAGAATCTGGGGTTCATTGTTTTTCATCTTTATGACTTTCGCGGCATATTCTACGGTTATCGCCGTATTTGAAAACATTATTTCCTTTGGAGTTGACCTCTGGGGTTGGAGCCGAAAAAAAGCATCTTTAATTAATGCGATTTTAATTATTGCGCTTTCCATGCCGTGCGTTTTAGGCTTCAATGTTCTCAGCTGGATTCAGCCTTTGGGAGAGGGTAGCGGCATACTGGATCTGGAAGATTTTATACTCAGCTATAACCTGCTACCTTTAGGTTCACTGGTGTATGTGCTCTTCTGCGTTAGCCGCTACGGATGGGGATTTGAAAATTATCTGGAGGAAGTCAATACGGGTGAAGGCCTGAAAATGCCCCGTTGGTTGAAAGGATATTTATCATGGGTATTGCCCGCTATTATCATAGTGGTACTTATTCAGGGGTATATAAATGTATTTGGCAAGTAAAAGAGATAATAAGGGAGTAATAAAACGGCCGGATATAGGATATGTCCGGCTGTTTTACATAGGCTCGATATAGAGTCCACAGTAAACTAAGATAAGCCTTTAGGGAAATAGGAAAGTGTCGAGGGCAAGCACATGATGGTAAAATGTTCAGCATAGCGCCCTTTCAAAATCTTCAATTAAATCCTCGATATCTTCAAGGCCCACCGATACCCTTATCAAATCATCCGTTATGCCCAGCCTTTCTCTTTCTGATTTGGGTACAGCGGCATGGGACATTTTAACTGGATAGGATACGATGGTTTCAACTCCGCCCAGACTTGCGGCCACCGCTGCTAGTTTTATTTTTTTCATGAAGCTCTTTGCTTTTTCAGCATCTATGGCTTTAAAGGAAAGCACAGCACCTGCTCCATCGGCCTGGCTGAAATGGATGTCTCTGCCTTGGTGATCTTGAAGTCCTGGGTAATATACCTGTTTTACATTTTTATTCCTCTGCAGATATTCTGCCAGCTTTTGCGCGTTATTTTGCTGATAATCGAGCCTGACTTTCAGCGTTTTTAAACCCCTTAAAAGCAGCCAGCTGTCCTGAGGTCCAAGGATTGCGCCAAAGCCATTTTGTACCGAATATATCCGTTGGCTCAATTCAGCGCCTTTGACCACTACCAGGCCTCCAATCACATCGCTGTGTCCGCCGATAAACTTTGTGGCGCTGTGAATCACAATGTCAAAGCCAAGCTCTATGGGCCTTTGCAGATAGGGTGACATAAAGGTGTTATCGATGATGGTAATCAGATTATGCTCTTTGGCAACTTTAACTATACTCCTTAAATCAGTTATTTTAAGCAGGGGATTTGAAGGCGTTTCGACATAGATCGCTTTGGTATTAGGGGTGATGCTTTTCTTTACAGCATCGATATCTGTGGTGTCAACAAAGCTGGCGGAGAGGTGATAACGGACAAAAAAGGACGTGAGGATCCTGTGGGTCCCGCCGTACACGTCCTGGCTCACTATAATATGATCACCCGAAGAAAAAATCGAGAGCACCGAGGATATGGCGGCCATTCCGGAAGCAAAGGCAAAGCCTTTATCGCCCCCCTCCAGTATGGCTATGGTTTCTTCAAGGGCCTTTCTGGTTGGATTGCCCGAGCGTGAGTATTCGTATTCCTGTGGTTGATCGATGTCTCTCAGGTGGTAGGTTGAAACCTGGTATATTGGTATGCTGAGCGCTCCCGTATTTTTATCCATTTCATTTCCGTTATGAATTAGTTTTGTTGCAAATCTCATATATATCACCTTATTTTTTGATTATTTTATTTAAGTTCTTAGTCCAGCGCCTGTTCCAGATCGGATATAAGATCTTCAACCGCCTCAATTCCTACAGACAGCCTAAGAAGTTTATCTGTAACGCCAATTCGCCTTCTCATTTCTTCAGGTATAGCTGAGTGTGTCTGTACAATAGGATAGGTTATGAGGCTTTCTACACCTCCAAGGCTTTCAGCAAACATAATTACCTGTACCCTTTCAAGGACCTGTTTTACCAGTGCCGTGTGCTTAACTGAAAATGATATCATTGCGCCAAAACCCGAAGCCTGCCGTCTGGAAATCTCATACCCCTCATGATCGCTGAGCCCTACATAATACACTCTTTCAACCTTCTTATGATTTTGCAGCCATTTAGCGATAGCCAGCGCATTTTCCTGCTGTTTTTCAAGCCTTACTGCCAGCGTTTTAATTCCTCGAAGGATCAACCAACTATCAAAGGGAGCTAAAACCGCTCCTTCGGATTTCTGTATCAGTTTTATCCTTTCGGCTATGTCGTCGTCGTTTACAACTATAAACCCGGCTAAGGTATCGTTGTGGCCTCCGAGGTATTTGGTCCCGCTGTGAATTACGATATCGGCTCCCAGTTCGAGAGGCCTTTGAAAATATGGGGTAAGAAAGGTATTATCCACGATGGTCAGTATTTTTCTTGATTTTGCAAGGGCGGCTGTGAGGGCAATATCGGTAACCTTCATCATGGGATTGGAAGGTGTCTCAATAAATATTGCAGCTGTGGTACTTCTCAAGGCCTGTTCTACTTCGTGGATACGGCTGGTATCTACGTAAGTAAATTCAATACCGTATCGCCTGTAAATTTCTTCAAACAGCCTGTATGTACCCCCATAAAGGTCATCTGAAACGATGATGTGCTGGCCTGGCTCAAATAAAGAAAGCACTGTTGAA
>JAMNZI010000044.1 GCA_023622385.1 Bacillota bacterium
TTATCTGGTCCGCTATCTGCTGGTATATAGGCTTATCGCTGGTGTTGGATATAATAATATTCAAGAGCAAAGCCACCTCACTCCGTACATACTGTTAATATACAGTATATACAGATTGAACGGTCTTGTCAATTTGTTTTTATAAGTTTTATAGCCTGATTGTTGTTTTAGGTGTTATAATGATGTTAAATGATAAAACAATAACTATCGGGGAGGATATAAAAGATGGAGCGGAATCTCATCCTTACCTATGATATAGGTACTACGGGAAACAAATGTGCAATATTCAACAGCAAGGGTCAGGAAGTGATGTCAAGTATAGTTTCTTATGATACCATTTTTCCCAAACCCGGGTGGGCTGAACAGGATCCGCATGATTTCTGGCAGAGTGTTGTAACCGGAACCAAGCAGCTCATTGAAAAAGGATTAAATCCCAAGGAAGTTGCAGTAATCGGGCTGTCCGGCCATATGAATGGGTGCATTCCTTTGGATGAAAACGGAGAGGTATTATACAATAATATTATTCACTCGGACAGCAGAACTGATGAACAGTGTGATTTTATCAGACAAAATATAGATGATGAAACTTACTATAGAATTACAGGAAACAGGATAGATCCCCACTATACCTTACCAAAGGTGCTTTGGTTAAAGCAGTATTATACGGATATATATCATAAGACAAGATACTTCGTACATACCAAAGATTATATTTCATATCGTTTAACTGGCAATATAGGAATTTCAGACTATTCGGATGCTTCACTTACATGTATGCTGGATCTGCACAAGGGCGAATGGGCATATGATATGCTTAAAACCCTGAAAGTAGATGCCAATAAGCTGCCCGAGCTGCGCTGTTCTTATGAGATAGCCGGATACTTAACAAAGGAAGCGGCAGATATATTGGGATTAGTTGAGGGAACACCTGTAACAGTAGGTGGAGGAGACGGTGCTTGTGCTACGAGAGGAGCAGGTGTCAAGAATGTAGGAGATGCTTATAATTATTTTGGCAGCAGTTCTTGGATTGCAACTTTAAATGAAACTCCTGTTATTGATAATACCGCCAGGATATTTAATTTTTTTGATCTGAACGGGAAAGATATGAATATTTGCGGAACTGTCCAGACGGCAGCGGCTGGCTATAATTGGGCCATAGATATTCTAGGACCGTCTGGTGAAGAAGTATCCGGTGGAAAATCTTCGAGTAAGAGCATATATGACAAGATGGAGTCCATGGCCAGATCATCAACTATTGGAGCTCATGGCATGTTTTTTCTGCCTTACTTGATGGGAGAACGAACTCCGTTATGGGATCCCAATACCCGTGGAGCATTTATTGGATTTACATTATTCCATGATCGAAATGATATGATTCGAGCTGTTTATGAAGGAATTGCTTATGCATTAAGAACAGTGTTGGATGTTTTTAAGGATAACCAGTTGAATTTTAAAGATATCATTTTAATAGGCGGTGGAGCTAAGAGCACATTATGGACCGAAATGCTGTGTCATGTTTACAATATACCGGTTAAGGTGCATCCTACTCCAGGTGTAGCTACCTCTTTGGGAGCTGCCATTGCAGCTGGAATTGGAGTAGGTATATTCAAGGATTTTGCTACTGCCGTAGATCCGCATTTTGTAAGAATTTGCACGCCGGATCCAGCCCAGCATGCTGAATATGAAAAATTCTACCAGGTATTTAGATCTATATATCCAAATATAAAACCTGTGTACGATAAAATTGCCGAATTATAAAATCTAATAAAAGTTAGGGGAAATATTAGATGCAGCGATACAAAAGAAGCTTTGCCAGCGATAACAACAGCATTGTTCATCCTAAGGTGATGGAAGCTTTGCAAAAGGCCAACACAGGCCATGTGCTGTCCTACGGGGATGATCCCTATACCTGTTCCGCCATTGAACGCTTTAAGGAAATTTTCGGGCCGGACTGTGAAGTATTCTTTGTTTTCAATGGTACCGGCGCCAATGTTACCGGCCTGGCTGCCGTTGCCAAGCCTCATCAGGCAGTCATATGTGCTGAAAGCGCCCATATAAATGTGGATGAATGCGGGGCAGTGCAGCGGTTTACAGGCTGCAGGCTCTTAACCCTGCCGTCAGGGGATGGAAAA
>JAMNZI010000208.1 GCA_023622385.1 Bacillota bacterium
AAAGGTATCTCAAGGTATATCCCAGAATTAGAAAAATCTTTTCCCTCCGGAGTGTTTGGGGTAATCAATGCCCAAAATCCTATGCCTAAATCGTCCCAGTGCCTCATAAACGTCATCGTACCCCCAGAATTGCCGTCTGCGTATAAACCCGCATCGAGATTTACCTCAAAATCCAACTCGGCAAATCTATATCCGACCTGGAGTAAACCAATCGTCCACCAACCGTTATCATCCTCGTACTCACTGTGTGGATATTCCCTATAATATGGATAATAAGTATTTATCTTATAATCTGAAAGGGAACCAAACGAGTAAGGATCTCTTTCATGAATTATCCCTGCTTTAAATCCTGCCCACCATCGTCCGTTTTGAAAATATGTCCTGCGGCTGTAGTTCATCCCAAACCACATTTCATCTAACCAACCGATCTCGCCGAGTTCAAAGGTATTTGTATCAATCTTGCGCATTATACTATAAACCGTTTTCCATATCCTCGTATCATCATTTAGTTGTGGTTGATATCTCAATTCAATGTCATTATATAAAGGCATTCTTATATCCACAACGGCTGCAGACCCCTTCCTTTTTGGATTTTCTAAGTAGGATGGATTCCATTCGTATATAAAATCTAAGCTTGTCCGGTCCATATAGTAATCTTGATCCCAGCGAAGGGCTTGAATTTCATATACTGGCATCACTTTGAAAACATGCTCAATGCCTGCATCCGTTTTTTCACTTGGCACGGCCGAAAAAGCCCATTTTTCTCCATTCAAAGCATCGGGCTCGTCATCGGGATTTACCCAATATGCATGTGATTCAACGCTGTATTCCTTTCGAAGCTCGTTAAGGCGCAACAAAGCACAATGATCCCCGGGAATATCGATACGCGATGCAGCTATACCCCTTACTTTAGGTACCAAAGAAACGCTCTCAACATCCCAAGGTATCATATGAGAGGCTAAGTACAACACACGTCCCATGGCTTCGGCTTCCGAGCTATATCCTTTATTTTCGTATGTTATAAGCAGCTTCCTTTCATCGACAAATACCTGTATATCCTTGATGGGAAGCTCTTTGGCGAGCTTGTTTGCTATTTCGGTAGCCATCGACTTTGCATCTATTTCGTTCCACGATGGGAGATCATGAATGGGAAGTCCTTTCAAGCGGTCCTTATGCCCGTCGAATACAGGCTTTGTTAAGTCGAAATTGTAGCGCACCCCCAAGCAAAGCTCTTCTCCCCTTTGATAGCTTACGTTGAGATCTACATTCCAAGGTGTCGATATAATTGCGCCATAGTTGTAATCCGAATCTTTTATTATTTTTTCATAATCCCTGAAAGGATATTGATCATAATCTATAGAACCCCGCTCAGCCTTGAGGGTTAACCAGGGATAAGGTTGCCATTCTATGCCGGCAAATACGCCTCCAAGCCAGTCGGAACCCCACCCCAACGATACCGCTATATTATCAAATCGATATGTCCCAACTGCAAAATAAGAACGCAATAACTCAGTGCCGGAGAAGTCTATGATCCCTGCTGCGACGGAAGGGTATATGCCCTCTTGCTCTTTTAGCCTATATTTTACGTCAAAGCTCTTATCTTTGTAATGGCCGAAACCAGGAGAAATTATCGGTCCATTTAAAAAATTTGTCGCTCGCAGATTAATCTCAAAATTTGGCAAGTAACCTAAAGTAGCATAAAGTTGACTCAAGGGATAGGTATCGCTATATCCGAACCAACCTGTACCGTCATCGAGCACTTCAGCTGTAGGATATTCCCATAATCCGGTGAGGCCCAAATTGGAAGGCGATGCTGCACGTACCAATGAAGGATTGCCAAGTAAATAGATAATAGCCAAAATCACGATACTACACCTAAGTTTAAGAAGCGATAATAATTCTGTCATCTCAACCTCCGACCCAATGTGCCAGACCATCCTTGTAATTTTTTCAAGTATATCATCTGTAAGCCCTGCTAGAAAAGGGTCATTGGAAATTAATGATTACAATAAGTTTCAGTTTGTGAACAGTTATTGTTTAATTATAAGAGAAATTTTACGGCATGTTGCGGTCATTTTCAAAAAGGAAGATAATATATGGTAAAATATTACTG
>JAMNZI010000185.1 GCA_023622385.1 Bacillota bacterium
GAAAGGCTTATTGACAAAGCCCATTTTTTTGGTACCGACTTGGTCACCGGTTTTACAGGGCGTATTGTAGATCAGCCTATTGATCAATCTATACCACGCTTTAAAGAAGTATTTGGCGAGTTGGCCAAAAGGGCAGCTGATAAAGGTGTTAAACTGGCATTTGAAAATTGTAACATGGGTGGGGATTGGTACAAAGGTGATTGGAATATTGCCCACAATCCAACGGCTTGGGAAATGATGTTCGATGCTCTTTCTGTGGAAAACATTGGTTTACAATGGGAGCCTTGTCACCAGATGGTGCAGCTTATAGATCCTATTCCGCAACTTAGAAAATGGGCTAATAAGATATTTAATGTACACGGGAAAGACGCCACCATTGCGTGGGATGTCATCCGTGAATACGGGATTGGCGGTCCAAAACCTTTTGCATGGCATCGCACCCCAGGATTTGGGGATTCCAACTGGACAGATATTATATCAATTTTAAGACAGTCGGGATATAAAGGTACTATAGATATAGAAGGATATCATGACCCAGTGTATTGTGGGGAACTTGAAATGACAGGTCAGGTTCGTGCACTTCAGTACTTGAAGCAGTGTCGCGGTGGGGATTACATTCCAAACCCTCTGTAAACCTTATAGATGGTGTGAACCTCGTAGATGTTGTGATGAATGAGTTTAAATCCAAAGGGTATGAAATAAAAAGTGTATTTTATAAAGCAAGGGAGGAAAGCCGGATATGAAGTGTTTTAAAATAGCAGTGGCCGGCTGCGGTGGGATGGCCAATACCTGGGTTAAATATGCTTTAAAGCGGCAGGATGCCGAAATTGTGGCATTAGTTGATATAAACGAAGAAAATGCCAGAGCCATGGCCCGACGTTACCGGTTAAACTGTGGTATATACAGGGAGGTTGATGAAGCCATCAGGCTGTCAGGGGCCAACCTTGTGTTTGATGTTACCATTCCTGAGGCTCATCATAATATTGTGACCACAGCTCTGAAGATGGGATGCCATGTGATGGGTGAAAAGCCAATGGCTTCTTCGATGGAGGAAGCAAGAGATATGGTGGCTGCTGCCGACAAGTGGGGAAGGATGTATGCGGTTATGCAAAACCGGAGATACCTAAAACATATCCGTGCATTGCGTGAACTTGTTGGGTCAGGAGTTATCGGAAAACCCGGCTTTGTATGTGCTGATTTTTTTCTTGGGCCACACTTCGGAGGGTTTAGGGAGATAATGGAAAGCCCGCTTATTCTGGACATGGCCATACATACATTTGACCAGGCCCGGTTTATTACAGGAGCTGATCCGGTTTCGGTGTACTGCCATGAGTTTAATCCTCCCGGTTCGTGGTATAAGGGAAATGCGGCGGCAGTATGTATATTTGAATTTTCCGACGGCTCAGTATTTTCTTACAGAGGGTCGTGGTGTGCCCAGGGGGTACCTACTTCATGGGAATCCAGCTGGAGGATTACAGGAAGCCGTGGGACTGCTGTTTGGGATGGTATCAATCCCCCTTACTGCGAAGTTGTGATCCCGGATGAAACAGATAAGTTTATCCATGACGTCAAAAGGGTAGAGGCTTCATATTCATGGGATGGCAGGGAAGGTCACGAAGGCTGCCTGGATGATATGTTCAGTGCTCTTTTGCAAGGGAAGCGGGCTGAAACCGATTGTACAGATAATATAAAGAGTATGGCAATGGTTTTCGGAGCGTTGGAAAGCGCTAAAAAAGGTAAGAGAATCCTGCTTCAGGAGGCTAATTAATTGGTTTTACATGGAGGAATTTGTTAAGCAATATAGAATAATATATTGGACATTAATATATGCATTAATATATGTATAAAATTAAAATAAATATAAAGAGAGGTGGGTACATATGAAGTTAGGAGTATTTACGGTATTGCTGGCCAACAAGAGTTTGGAAGAGGCTTGAAGTACTTAAAGGAATCAGGAGTACAGGCGGTAGAGATAGGAACGGGCGGCTATCCCGGCAAAGCCCATGCCAATCCTGAAGAACTGCTGGCCGATGAAGGCAAGCTAAATGAATTTAAGGATCTGATAAGCAAATACGATATGGAAATCAGCGCATTAAGTTGTCATGGAA
>JAMNZI010000064.1 GCA_023622385.1 Bacillota bacterium
TTAAGATTCATGCCCACCGAGCCGATGATATATTGACGGCCATAAGGATTGCCAAGGAATTCAACGTGGATTTTACGCTGGACCATTGTACCGAAGGCCACAGGATAGTCGATTTTCTGCTGGAAGAAAAGGCAAAGGTCATTGTAGGGCCATTGCTTACAGAGCGCAGCAAGGTGGAGCTTAAGAACCTTACCTTTAAAGCGCCCGCTATTCTCTCGAAAGCGGGGCTTAAGGTGGCCATTATGACCGATCATCCGGTAATCCCTATACAGTATTTGCCGGTTTGCGCTGCCATAGCCGTACGGGAAGGAATGGATGAGATGGAAGCATTGAAGGCTATCACCATATATCCCGCCCAGATAACCGGTTTGGATGACAGGATAGGAAGCCTGGAGGAAGGCAAGGATGCAGACGTGGTGATATTTGACGGACATCCCCTGGATGTACGTTCTAGAACCCAGTGGGTGTTCATAGATGGCAATCTGGTGTTCAAAAGGGAGTAACAAGGGAACCTACATGAGAACGTCATGAATAAATCCATTATGCCAGTATTGAACAATTAATTATATTGAGGGGGTATAAAGCGATGTTAAGAGTAGCTATGCTCAGCCGTTGGCATGTACATGCCACTGGATATGCCAACGAGTTACGGTCTTTGCCCGATGTGGTTATCACTGCGGTGTGGGATGAGGATAAAGAGAGGGGAAAACAGTGGTCAGAGGAACTGGGGGCGGAATTTGTATCAGACCTTGATACCCTTCTTGCAAGGGAGGATGTGGATGCGGTATGCGTAAATGCCCCCACAAACATGCACCCGGAGATCATGATTGCGGCTGCCAAAGCGGGGAAACACATCTTTACCGAGAAAGTCATGGCTATTACCACAAAAGAAGCTGAAAGCATTGCAAAGGCCGTAAAGGAATCGGGGGTCAAATTCTGTATATCATTTCCCCACAGGACATGGCCTGCCAACCTTTTTGCCAAAAAAGTGGTTGATGAAAAGCTTCTGGGCGACATTACGCTGATGAGGGTACGCAACGCCCATGATGGCGCTTCGAGCAATTGGTTGCCCCAGCATTTCTATGACCCCGTACAATGCGGTGGAGGAGCAATGATCGATTTAGGTGCTCATCCCATGTATCTTTGCAGATGGATATTGGGGAAACCTTCGCGCATAACCTCCATGTTTAACAGCTTTACCCATAAGCCGGTAGAGGACAATGCGGTGTCGGTTATAGAATTCGAAAACGGAGCAATAGCTGTTGCTGAGACGAGCTTTGTGTCCAAGAGCAGTCCTTTTTCGTTGGAGCTTTACGGTACTAAAGGAAGCCTTTTTATAGGAGGGCCGGAAAACCGGGTTAAGGTTATATCCGACGAGCTTACCGCCCAAATTTCCGGATGGGTGTCGCCGTCCCAGCTTCCTGAGCCTTTGCCCAGCCCTATACAGCAATGGGTAAATGGCATATTAAGGGACTCGGAGATTCACTTCGGGGTTGAGGATGGGGTGCAGCTGACTGAGCTTATGGAAGCGGCATATATATCCTACAGAGAAAAGAGGATGGTGGATTTTTCGGAGATTGAGCACCTGTGATGGTTGAAAATAAAACGATGAATGGTCAAGGGATTGTAGGGAAATGGAAAAATTAATGAATGCTAACGTTGTAGTATCTCAGATAGTCGTATTGTTTTTAATCATAGTTTTCGGTTTTTTTGCCAGGAAGAGAAATATTATCTCCGGGGATATGACCAAAAAATTATCAGAGCTAATATTGCAGGTCACCCAGCCGCTTTTAATTATAACTTCTTTTAATTTTGAGCTGTCAAAAGAAATGCTTCGTAATGTTGGATTGATCTTTTTATTGTCGATGGGCATCCATGTGTTTTCCATGGTTGTGAGCCAAATTTTATATCTCGGATATCCCGACAACGTTAAAAACGTGCTCAAATATGTGACGGTATTTTCTAATTGCGGCTTTATGGGATTCCCTGTGCTGGAAAGCATCCTGGGAAATATCGGCATTTTTTACGGTTCCATATATGTTATACCTTTTAATATGCTAACTCTGTCATACGGCGTGGCGGTCTTTGCCGGGAAGAGCGATAAGGATACGCTGAAAAAGATACTATTTCATCCTGTCATTATTTCGGTTGTGGTAGGCATGATTTTGTTTCTGCTGCAGCTGAAACTTCCTGCACCTTTGTACAAAGCAGCCTCCATGGTAGGATCTATGACTTCGCCGCTATCCATGTTGATAGTAGGTGCTGTGCTCGCAAATATGCCAATTAAGAAAATGTTTGTGGGCCTTCCGCTCTATTATGGTAGCGTCGTAAGGTTAATTCTTCTTCCTGTGCTGGTCATGGGGGCGTTGCGGTGTTTTGCTCTTCCCGATGATATACTGCGTACGTGCGTAATATTGACAGCTATGCCGGCTGCGGTCAATACCGTAATATTTGCTGAAAAATACGGCGGGGATGCCGAATTAGCATCAAGATTTGTTGGGATATCGACCATTCTTTCTACCGTTACAATCCCTTTGGTTATGCTGGTGATATAATAAGTGGGTATGACACATGCAGAAAGATGCTGGCGACTCCTAGTTTCCTTAATATGATGCGCTGCGCAAATTGTCATTGATGATATGGATACATAACGGTGTATGTAAAAAATAATGGTTATATAAAAAACTGCCTCGAGGCAGTTTTTTTTTGCCCACAATTAAAATATAATATCAAAAAAATTAAGTTTAACATTAAAAATATTAAAATCATTATTTACAAATTGAAAACTTTATGATTTAATATAAATAAACAGATAACGGAGGTGGCTATATGGGATATCAGGTACCGGGTAAATGCAGTATCTGTGGACATGACATTACCATTACCAGTTTCTATTGTCCCAACTGTAAAACCAAAACAGAGGGCGTATTTACCCCATGCAAATTTTGTAGCTTGAAACGGGAACAATTGGATTTTATCGAAGTTTTTCTAAAATGCAGAGGTAATATCAAGGATGTAGAAAAGGAAATGGGCATATCTTATCCTACTATCCGGAATCGGTTGGAAGAGGTCTTGCAGGCATTGCATCTTACAGAAACAGATCAGGCGGTAGAATATAGAAGAGAGAATATTGAATTAACAGAGATATTTGATGCTTTGGAGAAAGGTAAACTTACACCTCAGGAAGCTTTAAAAAAACTAAGGGAAAAAAGGTAATTTACAAAGTTGAAGGAGGGCGTTGAAATGAGCGATGAGAGAATTAGAATTCTTGAGATGTTCAAAGAGGGGAAGCTCAGTGCGGAAGAGACATTGGAGTTGCTGAAAGCCTTGGAAGATATAATTCAAGATTCGGAACCAGTCTATTCCGAGCACGATACTGCAGAGAAAGAAAACAATATATTTGAAACCGCTGATGAAGATGAACGACAAGATGAAGTAGATAGCGGAGATGAGAACAGAATTGAAAACATAAATGAAAACGGTTGTCAGAGTAAGGATCAAAGTAGCAACGGTAACAAAAGTGAGGAATGCAGCTTTAAATTTCCAAACAGGTTTAAATTTTCAATGCCCAAAATAAAAATAAAAGTTCCAAAAATCAATATTCCCGATATCCATATTCCTGATATCGAAATTCCAGAGATAAAAGTGCCCGCCATTAATGTATCCGGGATGGGATTAAAAAGTAGCAGTCACCACTCGGATGGAGATATTAGTATTGATTCTTTTTGTAATTACGATGGTGATATCAGCCTTGATAATATAGAAATTTCGGGGGCGGGTAATTTTAGCGGAAATGTAAATGCCGACAGAATCAATGTTTCGGGTATGGGAAACTTTCATAAAAGTATACGATGTGATGACATTAGTGTATCGGGAAAGCTGCATGCCGGTGGTACTGTTATCGCAGATCATATCTCAATATTGGGCTTATGTAACTTTGATTCAGACGTTAAAGCTGACAAAATGAGTGTTAAAGGCAAGGTTGAAATAAAAGGCTCCTTAAGGTGCGATGAGGTATCAAACTCTGGCGATTTTCGTATAGGGGGTGATGTGGCGGTAGATAGCCTATACATAAGCGGCAATTTCCATGCAGGACGGGATATTCGGGCTGATATTATTAAGCTCACCGGTTATATGGAAATCGATGGAAATGTAAATACCGATTCTTTTGAGTCAACGGGAGGTTTTAATATCAATGGCTGTATTAGGGCGGACAGAGTAAACATCGAATTAAATGACACCTGCAGGGTTAAAGGAGGAATTGTTGCTCACCGTATTATTGTTACAAAGGCCAAGGATGATCAGAATGTCTGTCTTGAAGCACCCAGCCTGCAAGCCGATTATGTAGAACTGGAAAATACGAGGCTAAATATATTGAAGGGGCATAATATCAAGATAGGATCGGGATGTGATATGGACAGAGTAGAATACACCGGTGAACTAATTGTCATGGAAGGTGCCAATGTTAAACAGCAGCAAAAAATGAAGTAATTCTAGTCAGACGTTTAAAGACACGAATTTATAAACCTCTGGCTTTAAAAAAGTGCTTGCTAAATTTTCGGTTATCAATTATAATTATTGCGAACTGAATATGAAGTTGATGATGAACTATCTTCGGGGCAGGGTGAAATTCCCGACCGGCGGTAAAGCCCGCGAGTCTCTCAGCGAGGGATTGATCCGGTGAAACTCCGGAGCCGACAGTTACAGTCTGGATGGGAGAAGATAGTATTGTTTTGCCTGCGCATACAAAAAGCTCCCGATGATAGTTCGGGAGTTTTTTTGTTAAGTATAAATTTAAATTACGGGAGGAGAATGGCCTATGGTCAAGACAAAATGTAACAGCGGTGCAAAGTTAAACTTCAAAGTTCGGGACATCACCAAAATCTCATTGCTTTCGGCTATTGCCTTTGTGCTTATGGTGTTTGCCGAGTTTCCCCTGCCGCTTTTTCCATCGTTTTTAAAGTTTGATTTTAGCGATTTACCTGCCCTCATAGGTGGGTTTGCCATGGGGCCGGTGACAGGAGTTATAATCGAGTTTATAAAGAATCTACTTCACTTCTTTTTCAAGAGTGAAACCGGTGGGGTTGGCAATCTGGCCAACTTCATTGTGGGGATTGGATTTGTGGCTCCGGCCGCTATGGTGTATTCGGTGAATAAGACCAAAAAGGGAGCGGTCATAGGTATGGCAGTGGGGACCGTGACCATGACCCTACTGGCTTCACTGGCCAACTACTATGTATTAATACCCCTTTATGCAAAGGTGTATTCCATGGACGCCATATTGAACATGATGTCACAGGCAAATAAAGCCATAGTCGACCTGAAAACATATATAGTGTACGCCGTGATACCCTTTAATATCCTGAAGGCGGTGGTAGTATCCATAATTACCCTGCTCATATATAAAAAAGTATCGCCCATTCTTCACAGGTAGACTTGTCATATACAATGACCCCTCGGCTCAATGAACGGGGGATAATTTTTTTGTTTTGGCCTGTCCTTGTTATGCGGCCCTTTTAAGGTTATAATATAAAGACATGATAATATTTTTGCAAGGAATGGTGTCTTATGGCGGTGTTTGTAACGCATTCAGAGCAGGAAACGGTGGAACTTGGCATTAAGATGGGCAAGCTGCTCGAAGCAGGGGATATTGTGCTTTTGTACGGGGATTTGGGAGCCGGCAAGACCGTGCTGACCAGAGGGCTTGTTCAGGGACTGGGTGCCAAGGATGTGGTAACCAGCCCCACTTATACCCTGATGCACAGGTATGAGGGCAGGGTGCCTATTTATCATTTTGACCTGTACCGGTTGAGCGAGCCGGATGAGGTGCTGGACCTGGGGTATGAGGAGTTTTTCTACGGCGATGGCGTTTCCATAGTGGAGTGGCCCCAGCGTTTGGAATACCTTTGCCCGGAGGAGTACGTGAGGGTGAAGATAGAAATCGTTGGAGATGGAAAAAGGAAGATCATGGTGGATGCGGTGGGAGGTCGATACTCGAGGTTTGAAAAGGAGCTGAGAAACATATGAGGGTGCTGGCGGTGGAGACTTCTTCTGCTGTGATTTCGGTGGCCATAGTTGATGAGCAAAGATTGCTGGCGGAATACATATTGAATCAGGAGCGAAACCATTCAATGAAATTGGTACCAGCGGTGGAACAGGTACTGGAGGACGCTTCGCTGGCACTTAAAGACATAGATGTGTTTGCGGCGGCATACGGTCCCGGATCCTTTACAGGGCTGCGCATTGGAGTGGCCACTGTCAAAGGGTTGGCCCAGGCATTAAAGAAGCCGGTGGTGGGGGTTCCAACCCTGGATGGGCTGGCGTTTAATCTGGCCTGCGCCCGTGGGCTTATCTGCCCCATAATGGATGCCAGGCGTGCACAGGTGTATACATCGGTGTACAGATGGAGCGGGGATGGACTGGAGCGCCTGGAGGAGTATTCGGCTGTATCTGTTGAGAAATTGATAGAAGTGCTCAACAGGTGGGACGAGCCGGTCCATTTCTGCGGTGATGGGATATTTGTTTACAGAAGCGTTATAGAGGAGGGAATGGGTAGCCGGGCGGTGTTTGCGCCACCAACCCATGCTCTGCAGAGGGCTTCCTCCATCGCATGGCTGGCCCTTGAAAGGGCGCTGGCAGGGGATACACAAAACTATTGGGAGCTGCAGCCTTTTTACCTGCGCAAATCGCAGGCCGAACAGAGGTTTGAAAAATGCTGTCGGGAGGGGGAGGCCGGCTGTTAGTGGACGAGTATATCATTCGCCCGATTACATCTGATGATATCGATGCGGTATGGGATATAGAGAAGATGTGCTTTTCGGTTCCATGGTCAAGGCAATCCTTCGTGCTTGAGGTTGAGAAAAATAAATGTGCCCGCTATGTAGTTGCTGAACATTCGGGGGCTGTGGTCGGGTACGGCGGAATGTGGCTCATTGTTGATGAAGCGCATATAACCAATATAGCGGTGCATCCTCTTTTCCGGAGGAGAGGAATAGGCGAAGCCATCCTTAAGGCTTTGATGGCGGAAGCCCATAGAATGGGGATAGACAGGATGACTCTGGAGGTCAGAGCTTCCAATATACCCGCTCAAAACTTATACAAAAAGCTGGGGTTTGTTGAGGTGGGAGTGCGAAAGGGATATTACAGCGATAACAACGAGGATGCCATCATAATGTGGAATTTTAGCATAAGCCGTACGCTGGATTTGATAGAGGGGGGATAAGCCACAATGAGATGGCTCATCAAATCGAGGGGGTCGATATTTTTTATCTCTTTTATGGCGGTATTTTTGTTGGCCTTAATACTCTTGCTTAATTGCATAGAGATTTCTGCCTTTGACCTTAACTTTTACAGCGCCGAATATGAGAAGTTGAAGCGCCCTGAGGACATCGGCATCTCCCAACAAGAGCTAATGGATGTCACTCAAGTTCTCTTGGATTATATACGGGGCAAAAGATCCGATTTGAATGTAAAGGCTGTCATTAGAGGGCAGGAGAGATATGTATTCAATGAGCGCGAAATAGCCCATATGGTGGATGTCAGGGAATTGTTCATGAGAGGGTATCGGTTGCGGAGGATTTTAACCATTGGATTTATTTTTTTATTGGTTATACTTTATATATTGACCAAGAAGGATATGATAAGGTGGATGTTAAAAGCCCATTTGATTTTGCTCGCGTTTTTAGCCGTGGTAGCTGGAGTTTTGTTCTGGTTGATAAATCAAGATTTTACGCCCTACTGGAATTATTTTCATTATATTTTCTTTGATAATGACCTTTGGCAGCTCGATCCACAGGTCGACGTCCTTATACAGATAGTGCCGGAACAATTTTTCTATGATATCGTCGTCAGGATAATAATGCATTTTATTTTAGGGATGCTGGCTGTAGGTGGCTTACTTGGCGGAATTTATATATGGCTCAATAGGTTAAAATGGAAGCAGGGATAGGGCTGAGTTCATGTCCTATCCCTTGGTCGTATAAGTAGAGAATTTATCACTTTTTGTAGGGGGTTGTTTGATGGCAGTTCTAGGGATTATTAACTTTCACTGCTGAAAATCTTAAAGCCCCCACAGAAGCAGAATAGAATGATTAGTATAACGATTAAGAACAATGAGTCATCATCATGGAATGATTTTCCTCCATCGCTGAAGAGCAATAATAGTAAAATAAGTAGCAGTATGCTGTTGTCACCGCCAAAGAAACTTAAGAAATTGGACACCTACCATCACTCCTTTTATTAACTTCAATATCATGTTATGTATGATCCGTTAGAGTGTTACATTTTAAAATAGAAAAAATAGAGTTTCTGATTTTAAGGAGGTAATATTCATGGCGTATTTGGATGATGTGAGAGAAAGAGTTGAAGCATTAAGGCATAAAGATGAGATTATCATTTTAGCTATAGAGACTTCTTGCGATGAGACCTCGGCAGCCGTTGTAAAAAACGGCCGTATCGTGCTTAGCAACAAGATCTCATCCCAAATTGGGCTGCATAGGCAATACGGGGGCGTGGTGCCCGAGATAGCGTCGCGGAAACACGTGGAGATGATAAGCCCCATAATCGACCAGGCACTGGAAGAAGCAGGGGTGGGCTTCAACGAGCTGGATTGCATTGCCGTTACCTTCGGGCCAGGGTTGGTAGGGGCCTTGCTGGTGGGGATGTCGGTTGCCAAAGCGCTGGCTTATGCTCTGCGCCTACCCCTTGTGGGCGTTGACCACATCGAGGGGCACATAAGCGCAAATTATATTGCCCATCCCCAACTTGAGCCGCCTTTCCTTTGTCTGGTGGTGTCAGGAGGGCATACGCACCTGGTGTGGGTTAAAGATTATGGGGAGTATACCCTTATAGGGCAAACCCGTGATGATGCAGCCGGAGAGGCTTACGATAAGGTGGCACGGGCTTTGGGCTTGAGCTATCCCGGGGGGCCGGCAATTGATTCTCTAGCAAGGCAAGGAGATCCAGAAGCAGTACAGTTTCCGCGAGCCTACATGGAGGGGGACAATTTCGATTTTAGCTTCAGCGGCCTTAAGACGGCGGTGCTCAACTATCTCAATAGCATGGAGCAGCGCAACCAAAGCTATAATATTGCTGACGTTGCAGCCAGCTTTCAGCAGGCGGTGGTGGACGTTTTGGTTGACAAGACCATCGGGGCCGCTCAAAAAATAGGGATGACCAAAATTGCCCTGGCGGGGGGCGTAGCTGCCAATTCTACCCTCAGGGAGCGCATGAAGCAGAAAGCCGAGGAATGCGGCTTTGAACTTTACTATCCTTCACCGGTGTTGTGTACAGATAATGCTGCCATGATAGCCTGCGCAGCATATTACAGCCTTATAAAGGGAAAAATCCATGATCTATGGCTGACAGTGGAGCCCAGCTTTTCCAACATCGTGAGCGGCCGTACCCAATGTGGATAATGTGGTCAAGAAGCGTGTGAATAATGTGAACATTATGTGGAAAAGGTTACAGCAAGCCAATAAGGGTTGTGGATAACTTTGTGGATAATGTGAATATTTCAGAAAAATCATTATATTCTTTATTGTCGATATTTTGACTTCTAACATGCGAAGATTTGCAGCTCCTTAAATCGTAAATTCAGCTATTTTGAAGATTTGAGCAGAATAATTGTATGGGTGCGAGGAAAACTAAAAAAGACTACATTCGTAATGAATTGATTATGGGAACAGGAGGTAGATTATGGAGCTGCAGGATATAATGACTACACGGGTTGCGGTTGTGGGGCCAGATAACACGGTACTGGATGCCTGTAAGCTTATGCAAACTCATAATGTAGGAGCTCTTCCCGTCTGCCAGCATGATGGCAAGGTTGTGGGTATTTTAACAGATAGGGACATTGTGATCAGAAGCATTGCCAGCGGGGCGGATCCAAAGACCACCCCTGTGGGGACAGTGATGACCAAGGAGGTCATTTGTGCAAGCCCGACCATGAAAGCAGAGGAGGCAGCCGAGTTGATGGCCCGGCACAAGATCCGCAGGTTGCCGGTCGTGCAAAACGACAAGCTGGTGGGTATAGTCTCTATAGGCGATCTTGCCACCAGATACCGCTATGTTGAGGAGGCCGGCGAGGCCCTAAGCGAGATCTCAGAACCTTCCAGACCAGTAAATATAATGCAATAAAGAGAAAGCCGTTTATTTTTGACTGTCCCGTGGAATACTAGGGGTAGACGGGAGGTGAAATTACAGCAATTTCAGAACCGCAACAACAATACTAGCACTAACGGGAATAAGAAGGTGGTTCCCGAAGCCAAGCAGGCTTTGGACCGGATGAAATTTGAGATAGCGGGGCAGTTGGGTATAAACCTCCAACAGGGTTACAACGGCAATATTTCGGCCAGAGATGCCGGCAGGATCGGCGGCAATATGGTAAAGAAGATGATTGAGCAGCAACAGAGACAGATGAGCGGTCAACAATAACAGGTTATAAATTAGAAAGCAGGGCAAGCTCTTTGCCCTGCTTTTTTGTGTGGTTTTATCTCTGTGTTGCCTTTTCCCTTTCGCGGAAAAGGAAGCTTATGCAATACGCTCCCGCCACGCCTACTATGGTATATATGATTCTGCTGAGAAGAGCGTCACGCCCACCAAATAGGGTTGCCACAAGATCGAACTGGAAGAGACCTACAAGTCCCCAGTTCAGGGCCCCTATTATGACCAGGATAAGGGCTAAACGGTCCATCTCATCAACTCCTTTGATATTGAGATCTCTTCTCTAGTATTCCCTAAATTTAGGAATCATAATACTATTTTTTCTTCTCTATTTATGCTTTTTATTTTTGAAAATATATACTGGACCCTCATGTTTTCGGATTTAGTCAGCGTGGCAAAATCCCCTATCAGGATCAGCTGTTTTTTTGCACGGGATAGCGCTACGTTAATTCTACGGTAATCCCTCAAAAATCCCGTACGGGTATAGGTACCTGGTCCGCTATAGTTGCTCCGAACCCAGTTGATTATGACGTTCTCCTGCTCCCGGCCTTGGAAGGAATCAATGGTATAGATATTACGCTCGATAAAATCCTTCAGCGAGCAATCAAAGCTAGAGAAATACTTGGCATTGGCCTTAAATACTTCCTTTAGCTTTTC
>JAMNZI010000036.1 GCA_023622385.1 Bacillota bacterium
ATCGCCAAGTTTGCCCTTGTGCTGTTTTTGGCCGCAAGCATGTCTCAAAGGAAAGATAAGATGAAGTATTTTTTCAAAGGCGTGGTGCCTTACCTTTTGGTAACCGGCGTACTGTTCGGGCTTATAATGCTGCAGCCCAACATGAGTACGGCGGGCAGCCTGGTGTTGCTTGTGATGGTGATGCTCTTTGTGGCGGGCGCCAGGTTGTGGCATCTGGGCTTGTTGATAGCTGGAGGCGCTGGGGCGGCTGCACTCCTCATAATGGCGGCTGAATACCGCATGGAGAGATGGACGGCTTTTTGGGATCCATGGAAGGACCCTTTGGAAACGGGGTATCAGATAATACAGTCGCTGTATTCTCTGGGGTCGGGTGGCTTGTTTGGAATGGGCCTGGGCGAGAGCAGGCAAAAGTATCTGTACATACCCTATCCGGAGACCGATTTCATATTTGCCATAATCGGCGAGGAGCTGGGATTTGTTGGCTGTATGCTGCTCATACTGCTGTTCGTCATCCTCATATGGAGGGGTTTGAAGATAGCCATTACGGCTCCTGACCTCTTTGGATGCCTGCTGGCATCCGGGATCATTGGCATGATAGGTATTCAAGCAGTTATAAATATAGCGGTGGTAACCGCTTCCATGCCACCCACCGGTTTGCCCCTTCCCTTCATAAGCTTTGGAGGGTCTTCCCTGGCCATTTTCATGGCCAGCATAGGAGTGCTGCTCAATATATCAAAATATGCAAAGGTAAGCTAGTGCAAAGGTGAGCTAGCCTGCCTGGCCACCGTGTCACACCTCTTTTTGAGGCTGCATATCATGGTGTTGTGAAGAGTTGTTGCATAGTTGATGCATACTAAAATGTTGAAGAAGATATTACGATATTCATGAAAAGAGGTGTGATTAATGGCAAAATATATCATAAATGGTGGCAGGCGATTGGAGGGGAAGGCGCGTGTAGGCGGAGCTAAAAATGCCATTCTTCCTGTATTGGCAGCCGTTTTGCTGACTGAAAGACAAGTCGTTTTACATGACTGCCCAAAGCTTTTAGATGTAGACAAGACCATCCTGATTCTTGAATCTATCGGTTGCAAAGTGAAAAGGGAAGGTAGGGATTTAATCATTGACCCTTCCACGGTGTCCCGCTGGGCGATACCCGATTGCTATGTCAGGGAGATCCGTTCTTCCATAATATTTTTGGGAGCAATGCTTTCGAGGACAGGTAGGGCACGGATCACATATCCTGGAGGTTGTGAGATAGGACAGCGCCCCATTGACCTCCACATCAAAGGGCTCAGGCAACTGGGAGTACTTATAGATGAATCCAATGGCTACCTGGATTGTGTTGCGCCCAGGTTGGAAGGAGGAATTGTTCATCTAGATTATCCTAGCGTGGGAGCTACCGAAAACGTGATGCTGGCGGCGGTAAAGGCCAAAGGGCGTACGGTTATCTACAATGCCGCCAAGGAGCCGGAGATCGTGGACCTGCAAAACTTTATCAATGCCATGGGAGGGAATGTACGTGGAGCGGGTACCAATACCATAGTGATAGAAGGAGTTCAGAGCAGTTTCAAAGAAGTGGAATATACCATTATCCCTGATCGCATTGTGGCGGGCACTTATATGGTTGCGACTGCCATAACGGGGGGCGACGTTTTAATCGAAAACGTGATACCCGAACACGTTCAGTCCATAATATACAAGCTGAGGGAAGCGGGTTGCACCGTTCATGTGCAGGACTCATGCGTAAGGGTCAAGGGGAAATACCGGCTCAGGGCCATAGAGCACATCAAGACTTTACCCTATCCGGGGTTTCCAACCGATATGCAGGCCCAGTTTACCAGCCTGTTGTCGGTGGCCAGGGGAACCAGCATAGTAACCGAGACCATATTTGAAAACAGGTTCAGGCATGTGCCGGAACTGGTAAGGATGGGAGCCAATATAAGGATTGACGGGCAGACCGCCATTATACACGGGGTCAAGAGTCTGAAGGGTACCACTGTTGAGGCCAAGGATTTGAGGGGAGGAGCGGCGCTGGTACTGGCGGGACTGCGTGCCGAAGGTCAAACGGTTG
>JAMNZI010000130.1 GCA_023622385.1 Bacillota bacterium
AAGAAGAAAAGCTAGTTGTGGCCTTTGAGATAAAAAATCCAGACGAGCTACATGGTATCAATGACCGCAGGCAGCTGGCACAAGTACAGAAACTTATGCAGCAGCAAATCATTGAATACTGGATGGAGCAGGGTGTTACTTTCATAAACCCGGATACGTGTATGGTGGACTCTGATGTCCAAATCGGAAGAGATACTGTCATATATCCTGGCGTAATATTGGAGGGCAAAACCAAAATAGGTAAAGGCTGCACCATAATAGGTCCTTGCCGAATTAAGGATACAGTTATCGGTGATTTTTGCGAAATAGTGATGAGTCAAATTGATGACTCTGAATTAGATGAAAATGTAAAGATTGGCCCTTATTGCAATTTGAGGCCCGGTTGCAAGCTTTCATCAAAAGTTAAAGTTGGAGATTTTGTAGAGCTTAAAAATACTAAAGTCGGCGAAGGCACCAAAATACCGCATCTGTCCTACGTTGGAGATGCGGTATTGGGTAAACATATAAATATCGGTGCCGGAGTAATTTTTGTAAATTACGACGGATACAAAAAGCATCAAACAGTAGTAGAGGATGACGCCTTTATTGGCTGTAATTCCAACTTAATAGCACCCGTAACCATAAAAGCCGGTTCTTTTGTAGCAGCAGGTTCCACCATCACTAAGGAAGTGCCGGAAAACGCTTTGGCGATTGCTCGAGCTAGGCAGGAAAACAAACTGGGCTGGGTAATTAAGAGAAGGAACAAAATCGAAGGAGGAACAAAAGGTGATGGAAAGTAGGTTGGAGGTTTTTACCGGCAATGCCAACCCTAAACTTGCCCAAGAGATCGTCAAGCATCTAGGAATACCCCTAGGTGAATCTTGGGTTGGAACCTTTAGCGATGGGGAAATACAAGTGAGGATAAAAGAAACAGTGCGGGGTGCTGATGTATTCGTTGTTCAGCCGTTCTCCTATCCCATTAATGATAATATTATGGAAATGCTTATAATGATTGACGCCCTAATGAGAGCATCAGCCGGTCGCATAACTGCTGTCATACCATATTACGGCTATGCCCGCCAGGACCGAAAAGCCCGCTCCCGAGATCCTATTACAGCTAAAATGTTGGCGGATATTCTCACTGCCGTAGGAGCAGATAGGATACTGACCATGGATTTGCACGCAGGCCAAATCCAAGGATTTTTTGACATTCCTGTTGATCATTTAAAGGCAATGCCGATATTGGCTGATTACTTTAAAGCAAAGCAATTGGGGGAAATAGTGGTCGTGTCCCCTGATGTGGGCGGTGTAACCAGAGCCAGGGAATTGGCAGATAGGTTGGCGGCGCCCCTTGCCATCATTGATAAGCGGCGGCCGGAACCAAATGTAGCCGAGGTTATGAATATAATTGGAAAAGTCCGAGATAAAACAGTAATAATAGTTGATGATATGATCGATACGGCAGGTACAATTACATTGGGAGCCCAAGCTCTTTTGGACCGGGGTGCAAAAGCAATATATGCCTGCTGCACACACCCTGTGCTTTCAGGTCCTGCCATTGAGAGATTAAAAGCAGCTCCCATTGAAGAAATAGTAGTGACAAATACGATACCGCTAAGGGAAAGCCAAAAATTGGACAAGATAAAAGTGCTTTCAGTGGCACCCCTTTTTGCGGAAGCCATCTTAAGAATTCATGAAAATAAATCCCTTAGCACTTTGTTTGACAACTAAAACTTGCCTTCACTTAAAATGGCGGGTATAATAGATAAAAGACACTTGGGATTACCCATAATTACCCATATACAACCGAAAAATTTGAAGAAGGATATGGGGTAAAAAAAGGAGGAGTACATCATGGGAAGTCCAGTCTTGTTAGCTACGATTCGCGAGGCTAAAAAGAGCGAAAATAAGAGACTAAGGAGGGAAAATCAACTCCCTGCTGTAGTCTATGGCAAGGGATATGAAACCAAAAGCATTGCCGTCGATGGAAGAGAGCTAGATAAGATTTTAAAGACCCATGGGGAAACTTCACTTATTAATCTTCAAGTGGAAGATGATACATTTCCAGTGCTAATTAAGGAAGTACAGCGC
>JAMNZI010000220.1 GCA_023622385.1 Bacillota bacterium
AATTTTTTATCATTTATCTTTATTTCATCAAACAGACGACAGCGTACTTTTACTTGCTGGCCTGAAATCTTTTCAATTATCCCTTCTATAAACGAAAGGTTTTCCTCTCGATTTATGGCTTCCATAAAAAACTGTTGATCGACGGGAAAGCCCAAAACTACCATACCTTCCCCCTGCATATTAAAAGTACAATCCTTTAGCAATCCATATATGGCTATACGTTCTCTTTTTATAGCTTTTAAAACCTTTGACCAGAACTGTTCATTATTGATTTCGTTTTTTTGACTCTTTACCTCATCCTTTGTTTTCATACCGTCATCCTGTGTTCTTATTACAGGCTGCTCATTTGTCGGTTTCTTATACTCATCAACAACAGGGAAAAAAGCATCAGATTCAGCTAAATCATCACCTGGAAAAGAGACTTGCTGAGCCACCTTTCCTTCGTTAATCTGCCTTTCCAATTTTTCTATCCTATCCATCAAAGCATCCAACGTTTCTTCCTGTTCGGGCCGGCATATCCTTACCAAGGCCATCTCCAGAAGAACCCTGGGCTGCGTACTCCACTTCATATCAGCTTCCAAAGCGCACAAAATCTCAATAGCACGGATCAGTCTTTCATGACCGGCCTCCTGTGCTTGCCGTATATAAGCTTCCAGTGTATCCCCACCTACATCCAGCAACATTGCCGGTTCTTCGCATACCTTTACTACCAGCAGATTTCTCAGATGCTGTATTAAATCCCTTACAAATACCGCCACATCTCTTCCGTCTTCAATTAATGTTTCTATCATATGAAAAAGATTCGAGGAATTTCCTTCGATAATGTCTTGAGCTACATTGAATATAAACTCTTGATCTGCTGTTCCCAGTATTGCCAATACATCGTTATTTGTAACATAACTATCACAAAAACCAATACACTGATCCATAAGACTTAAGGCATCCCGCATGCTGCCCTCAGCCCATCGGGCTATAGTATTTAATGCGTCCGCTTCAATTTGTACCCCTGATTGCCGGGCAACAGTTTTAAGCCTTTCAACAATGGATTTATTTGAGATCCGCTTAAAATTATATCGCTGGCATCTTGACAGAATGGTAGCAGGCAGACGGTGAGGTTCGGTTGTAGCCAAAATAAAAATTATATGTTGAGGCGGTTCCTCCAGAGTCTTTAGCAATGCATTGAACGCTCCGGTGGACAGCATGTGAACCTCATCTATTATATACACCCTGTAACGGCCAACAACAGGAGGATATTTAACCTTATCTCTGAGATCCCGTATTTCATCTACACCATTATTGGAAGCAGCGTCAATTTCTATTATATCCATGTTATTGTCAAGAGAAAGCTTCTGACAGACATCACATGCAAGGCACGGATTTCCATTCACGGGAGTTAAACAGTTGACAGCCTTAGCAAAAACTTTGGCTGTACTGGTCTTTCCTGTACCCCGGGAACCACAAAACAGATAGGCGTGGCCAATACGATTACTTTCTATTTGATTCTTCAAAATGCGAACAATGGCATCCTGCCCTATAACATCATCAAAGATCTCTGGTCTCCATTGCCGGTACAGCGCCGTATATTCCAATATGCTCACCTGCTTTCCGTTTAAAGCCAGCCAAAATGTTTAATATTTATACCCTATTATAACATAAATACAATAACGTGTGTGAAAAAATTAGAAAAGCCACGGCTTTTAGCCGCAGCTTGCCATGCTTATATAAATGCCGTGCACCTGTCTTCGATTTGACACCTACAGGCGGGAACCGAACAGTTAACTCCGACCAGGCTCCCCTGCGGCACACAGAAGAGTCTACTTACTGCTGCTTCCTTCCGGACCTGACAGGGTTCGTAGATTTCCGTTGCACAGGACCCAGTCATCCTCGTCACTTATTCGGGCCATGACCCCACAGATGCAAACCTCGGACAGGAATTCGACCCCGCTATAGCGGATTGCGAGTTACAGGGCACCGCTAACTCCCCGTCTAGCACGGCAAAATTAACTATTAGATATTGCCCGGTATAGATTATATTATGCCCCGGGCATATCAATTATACTATCGTT
>JAMNZI010000023.1 GCA_023622385.1 Bacillota bacterium
AACGCAGTTGAAAAACCCGGCCAGCTGGCCGATATCATTGCTGCCAATGTGCTGGTTAAGATCGAAGATAAGCAGAACATCCTGGAGGCATTTGATCCGCAGGAGAGGCTGGAGAAGCTGTACGGTATATTGACCAGGGAGATTCAGATCCTGGAGATTGAGAGAAAGATCAATCAGCGGGTAAAGAAGCAGATAGACAAGCTCCAGCGGGAGTACTATTTAAGAGAACAGCTCAAGGCTATACAGAAGGAGCTTGGTGAGAAGGACGGTATAGGCGAAGAGGTTGAGGAATATAGGCGGAAGATAGAAGAAGCACAGCTTCCTGAAGAAGCCTACGAAAAGGCCATGAAAGAGCTGGACAGGCTGTACCGGATGCCTCCCGGTTCGCCCGAGATAGGGATCATAAGGACGTATTTGGACTGGCTTGTGGAACTGCCGTGGAATGTTGAGACCGAAGACAATACGGACATTAAAAAGGCTGCTAAAATATTGGATGAGGACCACTATGGCCTGGAGAAGGTAAAGGAACGGGTGCTGGAGTATCTGGCGGTACACCAGCTGACCCAGCGGATGAAAGGACCCATACTGTGCTTTGTAGGGCCACCTGGTGTGGGTAAAACCTCCATCGCTAGGTCCATTGCAAGGGCGCTCAACAGGAAATTCGTCAGGATGTCCTTGGGCGGTGTGAGGGACGAGGCTGAGATCCGTGGGCATAGAAGGACTTATGTAGGGGCCATACCCGGCCGGATTATAGCCTCCATAAAGCAGGCGGGTACCAAGAATCCTGTATTTCTCTTCGATGAGATAGACAAGATGAGCAGCGATTTCCGTGGAGATCCCGCTTCTGCCATGCTGGAGGTGCTGGATCCGGAGCAGAACTTCGCTTTTCGAGACCACTACCTGGAAGTGCCGTTTGACCTGTCCAAAGTGATGTTTTTAACTACCGCCAATACCCTTGAGACCATACCAAGGCCTTTGTTGGATCGTATGGAGGTCATTCACATTTCGGGCTATACCGAAGAGGAAAAGCTACACATCGCCTCCCGCTACCTTATACCCAAGCAGGTGAAGGAACACGGGCTTAGAGAGGGGAGCGTTCAGATACCCGAGCGAGCCATCAGAGATATCATAAACTATTACACTCGGGAGGCCGGGGTACGCAATTTGGAGCGGCAGATCGCCACTATATGCAGAAAGGCTGCCAGGAAGATACTGGAGACTGGTCAGCAGCGCGTACGAATAACCAGCGGCAGCCTAAAGCGTTATCTGGGTGTTCCCATATATCGCTATGAGAAAGCAGGGCAACATGATCAGGCCGGTATTGTGACCGGTTTGGCCTGGACGGCGGTGGGGGGTGACACCCTGTTGGTAGAGGCCATCCATATGCCCGGTACCGGAAAGCTGGTGCTCACCGGCCAGCTGGGCGATGTCATGAAGGAATCGGCACAAGCCGGGTTCAGCTATATACGCGCCAAGGCGCGAGACTTTGGTATAGATCCCAACTTTTATAACAATACCGACATTCACGTACACATTCCTGAAGGGGCAATACCAAAAGATGGCCCCTCGGCGGGGATCACCATGACTACGGCTATAATATCGGCCTTGACGGGGATACCCGCCCGGAGCGATGTTGCCATGACGGGCGAGATAACTTTGAGGGGTAGGGTGTTACCCATCGGTGGCTTAAAGGAGAAGGTGCTGGCTGCCCATCGGGCAGGGATTAGCAAGGTCATAATTCCTGCTGAAAACGAAAAGGACCTAAAGGAGATCCCTGAAAATGTTAAGCGAAAGATAAAGATAGTATTAGTAGAACATATGGATCAGGTGCTTGAGCATGCCCTGGTGGAGGTCCCTAAGCCCAAACAATAGCTTTAGCCTTCTTCGTCTTGCGGATTTATGATTATGTCCACGTTGCCCAGCGTTATCCTTTGTGGAGTGCTTTCGGACTGTGCGGTGGTTGGAGTTTGGTCGTTGCCTGTACCTTGAGAGCTATTTTGGGATTCATGTAATGGCTGTGCACTGTCGTTGGGCTGTGCTATAGGCTGTTTGCCCTCGCTTGAGGGTAAAACATTGCCGCCAGGACGTGTAGGGAGCGAGGACGGCGATGTGCTGCGCGTGGTATTGTCGTCTATTGAGGACGGTGGAGTTGACGATATTTGATAGGCCTGTTGTTTGGGAATGGGCCTTTTTTCTTTTTGAGGCATGTCGGTGTAATGGTAGGGTTGTTTGCTGCTTGTTCGGAGCTGTTCTACCTGGAAGTTGAGCTTTTTTATCATGGCTTCCAGAAAATACATGGCTTTGCCATTTTGCAGCAATTGCTCTTGAAAAGCGTAAATGCTGGAGGTTATGTTTTCAAGCTGCCGTTCAATTGCAGCGATCCTTTTTTCCAGCTTGCTGTACGCTAATTGTTGGTCTTCTTTTTTGTGTGCGATTGTAGTGTTTGAGACTGCCTGAGGGGCTGAAAGGTCCAGGGCTTCCTTATAATTTATACCCCACAGCCTCAAAGTGGGAGGAAGGTCTGGCCTGTCAAACGAGGTATAATAAAAGAAGGTTACATTATCTGAGGGAGTACGGGAAAGCGCTCGAGGGGCGCTCCAAGTATTACCGCCATCCTGCGAGGCTGTGTAGTATATATCGCCTTCCATTTCCCATAGGCAGTACAGTTGGTCCAATAGCAGCAGCGTGGGATGGATGGGTTCGCTCTGGCCAATATATATAGCTTTTGCTTCTTTCGCATCGCTTTCTGGTTGAAGTCCGCTTCTTACGGATAGGTACCTTATGATATGGTTGGTATCTTCTTTTTCTTTCCATATGATGTGAATGCGTTGGCGGGAATCAGCGTACAGATGGCATTCTGAGTAATCGTGACCAGGCTTGTATACTGTTATTGGATTGGCCCAGGAGGAAAAAGAGGGACTAAAGCAAGAATACAGAAGCGAAGGTTGATTGTTGGATTGTTGGCTGAACAACAGATGCACGTTTCCTAAGTTGTCCACAAAGGTATCCTCTATGGTCGTAAGGCTGTCAGAGGCAAAGGTCCACATTCTTTGCCTCATCCATTTATTTTTATTGCCTCGATAATGTATCAAGTATTCTGTTCCACGCTTTAAGGTGCTCTTGATGTAATACAGTATGTGGATGATATCCCGGTATGCCATTATGGTGAAATAGGAAATATCTTGGGCCGGAGATCGAATGTACTCTACTGTCTGACGTTGCCATTTGAGACCGTTCCATCGGTAGTATACCAGCTGGTTTGTTACAGTATATGCCAATACATGGATGTTATCGCTGGAGTCGATTGTGGCAGCCAGGTCTTTAACTGGTTGGGAATCCAGCGGAAGATTCTGACTTGTTGTACCGCTTTCTGATTGAGAATACACTATGCTCTGTTCAGGCGAGAGGAAAAAATGCCATCGGATTCCTGAGGAAGTTTTGAGCACGAATGACTTATCAACACAGCCTGTCATGATATCACCCATTTCAACACAAGCGTTTTACTAAATCTTATGATGCGATTTGAGAATTTATCACATGGGTTATCACACATAATTGGATTTTTACATATTATGCAGTGAGAGGAAATACAAATTCCTTCGAACATATACTGAGAAAGGAGGTTCGTAAATGTCTTTCTATTCATATAAAAATCAAGGCAATGAACGATGCCCTGGTCGGATCGGATTTGATGCATGCAAAAAGATAATTGAAAAGGTATGCATCCAAGTAAATAAAGTATATGACGCATGTCTTCAGCAGGAAACTTTAAATGATGTAAGGATTACGGTAAAGGACATATCCGGTGATTGGAGGGACTTTACACCGCCGTTTACCTTCATAGGCTGCAGAAGCACCAGCGTAAAAGGTAAACTGGTTGGGACTCAGATCGTCAGGTTGCCGGATCGCCCGAATTTTGCAAGGATACAGACTAAAGTGGAGATTCCAGTTGAGGTAATTTTTGAGGATGCAAAAGGCAAGAGAGGTATCGGTAACAGCTTTATAGTTGTTCCAAAGGATGTAATACTCTTTGTTCCAGACGAATCGGTAATACCCTTCCAGCTGGAGAGCGTTGTTAACGCTATGTGCGTATCAGGAAAGTGGGTGCCAGGTGACGGCTTGAGGTTCGATGTCGATGTATGCATTACCATCATTCTGAAGATTGTAGCAAAGGTTGACCTACTGGTGCCTTCGTTTGGGTTCTGCGAGATTCCTCCTTGTGAAGAATTTGCAGAGAATGTCTGCGACGAATTCTTCAGGCTCCCGCTGTTCCCGCCGCAGCTTGAAGATGTATGCGATAATACTCGACCCTCCAATCCACGTTTATACTCCCAAGGGGAACAGCAGGATGAGTAGTAGCCTTGCATAACAAAAAACGGAAAGGACATTTATGTCCTTTCCGTTTTTTTGGGGGTCATAATGGCATGTTTAATATATCATCTTGATGATTAACACTACCAAAAGGCAAGATATTACGACAGAAAAGAATACTATTACGCTTTCACGCTCTCTAGGTGTTAACCTGTATTCATTGGGAGGGGCAAATTTTCTATGTCTACTAAACAGCTTTTTTAGGCCATATAATAGTTCCATCATGTATACTCCTCTTAGTTCCATATCTGTATATAATTTTACATTATTATATGCTCTATATGCTCTTATTTTAAGTTGCTGTAAATCTAGACACAATAGGACTTTGGGATTATTTGTCGTATTTTGTAGGAAAATTTGCTTAGGCAAAATAGAACGTAGATTATAGGTTAATATGCTTATACTCATTTTTCCTTGTATTATTCATAGAAATATATTACAATAACACTAGTAAAGCAGATCTAACTTCATGGTAATTAAGTCCTATATTAAGGTTGTAAGGCGTTTTTAAT
This sequence comes from Bacillota bacterium, assembly GCA_023622385.1. GTDB lineage: Bacteria > Bacillota > Clostridia > Caldicoprobacterales > Caldicoprobacteraceae > Caldicoprobacter. The sequence goes on from JAMNZI010000023.1 coordinate 4,884, forward strand.
AGGGAAGGAGTATTTACTATGGCTGCTTCATCAACCAGTTCTACAAAGACTGAAATAACCTTAAGGTTGTCCGAATTTGAAATGCCTCCAATGCAAGATGCGCTTATAATAGGTCATAAGGCACCTATCGGCTTTGAGGCTGCCAAGAGGATAGCGGATATTATATCTCCTAATCAATATGAGGCCATAAAGGTACAGCATCCTATTATAGAAGCAATTGTGGTCCGAAAGTCCCTTATGCAAATGGTAGATCGGGATACTCTTATTTCCATTATATTGGAAGAAGGAGGGAAGGTGGCTAACGAAGCAACCATTCTTAAGGTTCAGCTGAGCATTGTGTTGTGTGTTAGCAAAACCGTTGAGCCATGATCACGACGGTGTCCTCCATAATGGAAAAAGACCTCATTACAATCGAATCGATGGATAGCGTGGATAATGCTCGACAGATAATGGTTCGGAACAGGATAGGCTGTTTGCCGGTAATGGAGAATGGGCGTTTGGTGGGCATTATAACCACCTGGGATGTCATGTCCTCTCATCCAAACCGGTTGGTGGCTGATGCCATGACTGCGCCTCCAATTTATGTTGAGCCTACGGCTTCATTATGGGAAGCAAAGGAAAAAATGGATAAATATTGTATAGAAAGGCTGCTGGTAGTAGAGAAAGGGCAGCTTATAGGCTTGGTTACAAAAACCAGGCTTTATTTTGAGATTGCCAAGCATTTTGATATGCTTACCCAGTTAAACAAAAAGGATTATATAATCCATGAAGGGGTTAAGCTTTTAAGAAGCGGTAAGGAAGTGTCCGTAATATTTATAGACATTGATTGTTTTGGCATCATTGACAAAGAATACGGTCATATATTTGGGGATCTGATACTGAAGGAAATAAGCGATTTGCTTAAAGCCAAAGTACCCGCTGATTGTTTTTTATGCCGCTACGGCGGTGACGAATTTGTTGTATTGACTCCTTATAAAAAAGAACGGTGTATGGAATTAGCAAAGGAGCTCTTGGATGCCATATCTCAGCATGAATACAGCATCAAAGTAAATGTTACGGCTTCTGCCGGCATTTCGGGAGGCAGGCGGGAGAAAAGCCGCTTTTCTGGGAATCATGTAGATGATATGGAAAATCTTATAAACCTTGCTAGCCTGGCATCTACTAGCGCAAAAAGGAATAAAGTGCCTTTGGTGATTGCTGACGGTTTCATATCTAGCAAAATGTAAAAAAATCTCGATTGCTCAGAATTTTTATAAAATGAGTTTAAAAAGCGTTCAAAAAAAGTAATGGGGTACTATTGTATTTATTGGGCAATATGATATAATTGTAATGATTTTGTGTAGAGACCAGGATATGCAGCTGAGGAGGGGGTATTGTCAAGTTTCATATACCGCTTGTATTTAACTGATGGGCATATCCGTCAGTTTTTCTATTTATAGCGGTAAAATCCTTCAAAAATATTACGTTTTGATGATTTTGATGATAGCGATAGATGAATCTGGAGGGAGGCGATATGTGTCTATCAGCATACCAAAAACCTAGATGCTTTCTGTTGACATTTTAAGATGGTATTATTTTTTGAGATCCATAATATATACTACAAATTTACAATTAATTTGATTTATGGAGGTAGATTATGGATAAACTGTTTGTGGGTATGACTAGCCAACAGATAATTCAATATATAATTCAACATATGATAATGTTCGGTATAGGCGGGTTTTTAATCTATCTTGCCATCAAAAAAGAATACGAGCCTATGTTGCTATTGCCTATAGGTTTTAGCACCATACTGGTCAATCTGCCGCTTTCAGCGGTGCTGGAGTATGAAGGTACTCCTGGGGTGCTCAAGATATTATTTGATGCCGGTATAGCGACTGAGCTTTTCCCGGTGTTGATCTTTGTTGCCGTGGGTGCCATGATCGATTTTACCCCTCTCCTTGCCAATCCCAAGATGCTGTTCTTTGGCGCTGCAGCTCAGTTTGGGATATTTGCCACAACAGTCATCGCATTGCTGTTAGGAGCTGACAGCCTTAAAGTGGCTTCGGCCATAGGGATTATAGGAGCTGCCGATGGTCCTACAGCTATCTTTGTAGCAAGCAAGTTTGCGCAGAAGTACTTAGGGCCTATAACAGTGGCTGCATATTCTTACATGTCCCTTGTTCCCCTCGTTCAACCGCCCGTTATCAGGCTTTTGACCACAAAAGAGGAACGCATGATCAGGATGGAATATAAGGATGTCAAGGTACCTAAGACTGTCAAGATTTTATTCCCCATATTTGTAACAGTCATTGCGGGCATCATAGCGCCTATAAGCGTGCCGCTGGTGGGCCTCTTGATGTTCGGTAACCTGATAAGGGAATCGGGAGTGCTAGAGAGACTTTCAAAGGCGGCTCAAAACGAGCTTGCAAATATTGTAACCATATTGCTTGGTATCACTATTGGTTCCACCATGGTAGCCGAGGACTTTTTGCAACCCACCACCCTGATCATCATTTTAGGTGGATTGGCTGCTTTCGTATTCGATACTGCGGGCGGCGTGCTGTTTGCAAAATTTTTGAACCTTTTCCTTAGGAAGAAGGTTAACCCCATGGTGGGGGCAGCTGGCATATCGGCATTTCCCATGTCTGCAAGGGTTATTCAGAAGATGGCACAGAAGGAAGATCCTTCTAATTTCATACTTATGCATGCGGTAAGTGCCAACGTGGCCGGCCAGCTGGGCTCCATAATAGCAGGGGGATTGATATTAGCGCTGGTGCCGCTTTTGACAGGTTAAGCTGAGAGGGGTGAAGGTATGTTTGAAAGCATTGTACACGCGTCGGAGCTTACCAAATCCCTATTTCTCATGGTAGTAGGGGTAGCGGGCGTTTATGCCACTTTGGCGCTTTTCTACCTGATGGTAAAGTTATTGATGAAAGCCTTCAAAGATCATGATGCTTAAAGAGATTAAATTTTGCTGCAGGGCTTGCGCTTGTGAATGCAGGGTTGCTTAGGAGGCGGAGCAGCCGTGCTTTGTAGGCGGAAGACCCGTGCGGTATAAATTTTAAAAAAATTTGTTAGAAAGGAGAATGGAAGGTGTTTTGGGTTTACGCAGGTATTGTAGTGTCAATTGCATCGTTTTTCGTTGCAGGATACCTGTACCAGTGGGTAAAACAACAACCCGGTGGTAGCAAAGAAGCTGAAGAAATTGCACAACTTATCAGAAATGGCGCCAGTGCCTTCCTCCGAAGGGAGTATAGGGTATTGGCCGTATTTGCAGGAGTGGTAGCAATAGTAATTCTACTTTTCCTGCCAACTCCTATATGGAAGAGCGATTTTTTGACAAATTTGAAAATGGCACTTGCTTGTCTGGTTGGTGCTACGCTTTCAGCATCAGCAGGTAAAATCGGTCTGGATATTGCCACTATCGCCAACTTGAAGTCTGCTGTGGCTTCAAAGAAAGGCATAGCTCCCGCTTTTGGAGTGGCATTCAAGGGCGGAGCAGTTATGGGTATGGCTGTGGTGGGCTGCAGCCTGTTTGGAGCATCTGTACTGTATCTCCTTACCAAAGATGCCAATGCGGTATTGAGCTTCAGCTTTGGTGCAAGTACGCTGGCGCTCTTTGCTAAGGCGGGCGGCGGAATTTACACCAAGACCGCCGACGTGAGCGCTGACCTTGTAGGTAAAGTTGAGCTGGGAATTCCTGAGGACGACCCAAGGAACCCGGCGGTAATAGCGGATAACGTGGGCGATAATGTCGGTGACGTGGCCGGTATGGGTGCTGACCTGTTTGACTCCAACATAGCTTCCATTGCGGCTGCTATGGTTGTAGGTTTGGCCCTCGGTCAGGAACATCTGGTGTTCTGTTACGCTACGTTAGGTTTATTGGCTTCCATACTGGGCGTGCTGTTCATAGGCATGGGCAAGCACAGAGACCCAGGTAGGGCTTTGAATACCGGAACCTACATTACCACTGCATTGTATGCAGTATTGACCCTCGTGGTATCGCTCATCTTCAAATATGATTTGCGCATCTGGGGGGCTACAATAGTAGGACTTGTTGTTGCTGTTATCATCGGTATCACTTCCGACTACTTTACGGGCGACAACAAAAAACCCGTTGAAAAAGTGGCAAAGGCATCTAGCATTGGGCCAGCTTTTACTATCCTCAGCGGTTTTTCTTACGGTTTGGTGAGCTGCTTCCCGGCGCTGCTGGGTATCGGCTTCTCAGCGCTGGTATCTTACAAGCTATGTGAACCTTTGGGAGCTAGCTATGCCATGTTTGGCATAAGTATGGCCGCCATAGGCATGTTGTCCATCGTAGGTATGATCATTTCCAACGATGCCTTTGGTCCAATAGTGGACAATGCTCGCGGTCTGGTTGAGATGGCCAATATGGGAGAGGATGCCTTAGTCGTAAGCGATGAGCTTGATGCTGCAGGAAATACCGCTAAGGCCATAACCAAAGGATTTGCCATTGGTGCTGCAGGGCTTACCGTCATAGCATTGCTTGGGGCTTACAGGGAGACGGTAATGAGCATAGCGCCCGAGATGGATATAAGCTTTAATATAATGGATCCCCTGGTATTCTTCGGTATAATGGTTGGGGTGGCGGTACCCGCTGTCTTTGCTGCCATGTTGATGCTTGGCGTTGATCGAAATGCTGAACGAATGGTTGCTGAAATCCATCGTCAGTTTGAAACCATACCCGGCCTTAAAGAGGGCAAACCTGGCGTAAGGCCAGAATATGAGAAGTGCATCGATATTGCTACCATTGGGGCCATAAAAGAGCTGATTCCTGCCGGTCTGATGGCCATCATAGTAACCCTGGTGGTGGGATTTGTCGGCGGAGTGCACGCCATCGGCGGATATTTGACCGGCAACATAGTGTCGGGCCTGTTCCTGGCTCTGCTCATGGCCAATGCTGGCGGCCTATGGGATAACTCCAAGAAATACATCGAGACAGGGGTTCACGGCGGTAAAGGGTCGGATGCCCATAAAGCTGCCGTTATCGGCGATACTGTCGGCGACCCATTCAAGGATACCGCGGGGCCATCCCTTAACACTCAGGTAACCGTAGTTTCCTTGATATCATCCCTGGCTGCTAACCTGTTCATAGCTCTATCGCTGTTCTGAGAAGACAGAAGAGCGGCTTAGATTAATGGTATAACCTCAATTGATGTAAGGGTTTAAATAAAAATCCCGCCCATTTTAGCGATGGGCGGGATTTTTATACCCGGTTATTCGGGGAGTTAAGTGTTAAAATAAGCGAGGGATAGCGTGAAGTTATTACGAGACCCGCCAAGTGGCGAAAGTTGAGATTCAAACCTGTTCTACTCCACGCGTAAGGCATGACTTCACCAATGGAGCTACTTCTGATATCGTTTCTGCGAATACATGAGGTGGATGGGGAGTGCGGTAAAGCCGTATATCCTCTATACCATTCTGTTTTTGTGGTATCCTGAACTGCTGAAGTACGTATTGCTT
>JAMNZI010000014.1 GCA_023622385.1 Bacillota bacterium
AGAACTGATATCGGCTATATGGAATTCCATTAAGATCGGGTTTGTTGCTGGCAGCGTTGCAACGTTTAGCTGATGAACCGACGTCCATGATCGATGCTTGTTCTCGTTCAACGATTTTAGACATGCTTTTGAAATTACGCGATGAGATTAATATGACAATAGTTTTTATCACTCACGATATAGGGCTCGCTTATTATGTATCGGACTCAATATATGTTATGAAAGATGGGGTATTTGTTGAAAAAGGAAATGCAGATGACATAATATTGAATCCAAAAGCTGATTATACTCGAAGGTTGATAAATGACGTACCTAAAATTTACGAGAAATGGGACTTATCAAGTGCATGAGTATAAGTTTATGGTAACTATTTATATAAATAAGTGGCTTATATTTGTCTAAATAGAAGGTTAAAAAACAATAATTTTTAATACCTACTACAACGTTGAAATAATTAGAAGATCTAAAAAATAGACCGGTTTAATTTTGGTCTATGGCAGGGGAAACCAAGGGTTTCGGGGGTTTAAAATCCTGGAACCCTTGATTTTTACAGGACTTGGCTACAGCATAGGTAGTCTTGAAGCTATAAGGTATCTCGAATTTGCTTGGGCTGCATGAGCTTCGGAGTTCTGAGAATATGTTTTTCTGTTTCTTGGAATAAATCTAGCAAAGGTGGATAAATGGTAAAGCTGTAAATGTGGTGGCCTAATTTTTTGCATCTCTGATTTGAATAGCGATGTCGGGTACGTTGGTAATAATGCCATCTACGCCAGCATCTATCATGAGCTGTATATGTTCTGGGGAATCAACTGTATATACGTTGACATTTATGTTGTGCTCATGGCATTGTTTTACGACATCTGGAGTTACTGTATGATAATGGGGATGAATAGCAAAAGCGTTGAGCGTGGCAGCATATTCCCATGGCTTGTACAAAGCAGCCGCATATAGAGGACATATCCTCACCGAGGGCTCAATTTCCTTTATTTTTATGAGGCTGTAATGGTCAAACGAGGAAATGATGGTCTTTTCCCAAAATCCATATGCATCCAGCAATTTTAAAACCTTTTCCTCCATTTGTGAGCAGCCTTCCAATCTATTATGCTTTATTTCGATATTTAACAAGCCATTCCAGCCTTTTAAAAGCTCCAATACCTCCCTTAGCAAGGGTATGCTTTCACTACGGTATTGTTCCGAGAACCAGCTTCCAAAGTCGAGCGCTTTAAGCTCTTTTAAAGACATCTCCGCAACTGGGCCTCGTCCATTGCTGGTTCTGTCAACGCTGTAATCGTGAATTACCACTACCTCTCCATCTTTGGATAGGTGCACATCCAGCTCTATACCTTCAGCTCCCAACTCAATGGCCTTTTTGAAAGCCGCCAACGTGTTTTCTGGGGCGTAAGCGGAAGCACCTCGATGCGCTATAATTAAAGGTTTAAGCATATTGAAATGCCCCTTTCTCAATTGGTTTTTTAAGGCAAGTCCAAAGGAATGCCGCCTTTCATCAAAGTGGCGAATTTATGTTCCATAATGGCATTGCGTTTAATATACTGTCAAGATAATTATATCTTCTAAGGCACCAATTGGTCAATGACATCATATGTCAGGGGACCTACTATTCCATCGGGGACCAGCCCGTTGTCGGCCTGAAGCCGCATGACTGCCTGGCGCGTAAGGGGGCCGAAAATTCCATCTATAGGACCGGTATAATAGCTCAGGCTGGCAAGTATATTTTGTAACAAGGCGACGTCATCTCCCCAGTTACCAATGCGCAATATCCGCCTTTTACATACCACGGCTCCATCCTCCTCCTGGAATATCGACAAATATGAGGGTTATATTGTCCATAATATGCCGCTATTCCGGAAGGCGTTATCATCATAGCCGTTTAATTTTTGTACGTAGCTTCACAGCGCTTTAAAAGTTTTGATGATGCAAGCTTATTTGCGTAAAAGGCTCACAATGCTTTCCTTTATGGACAAGATGAGGTCCTTTATGCGCTGAAGCTTTTGCACCGCTTCTTTTTTTCCCTGACTTGCAAAGAAGAAAATGCCCCCACCGATAAATATAGAGAGGAACAAGACGCCCAATCCTTTCCAAGCGCCAGCATTATCTTGCGTCTGAGGTAACTGTTGTTCTTCTGGCGTTTCTCTCTGCCTTTCTCGGCGCGCTTCACCATATCTGGCAGTATTACCAAAAAGTGCTATATCTATCACCTCGGCAAAAAGTGAGGCAGCCTTTAAAGCACGCTCCTTCATGTGGTCGTATGTTCCAAATTCCAAAAGCAGCGATTGGGGATGGAGTTCTTGGTTATAACTCCCTTTGCCTATGAATATATCCTTTATAAGGCCTGGATAACGCTTATCGGCTACCGCCTTTATGCGATACGCAAATTCTTCATTGGCCTGGCGGTTTTGATTGCTTCTGCCTATCACGATGCGTACTTTTGCGATTTCCTGTCCGTTTATTCTGGTTATATATTCCTCTTTGGGAACCGAATCTCTGTGTATATCGAAAAGGGCAACGGGACGATGCTCCTTTATTATTTTAAAAGCCGTCTGCCTGGAACGCCTGTAGGCTCCTGCGTCATGGGGGTCGTGGGAGGTTGTATCGACTACCGCTTTTATGCCCCTCTTTTCCAGCGCCTTGCCTAATTTTTTGGCCACATCCAGTATACCCCCCTTTGCATTTATGCTGGCCTCTCCGTCTGAAGGCAAATACGATTCATCGGTATGGGTACAGTAAATTCCTATGATTCTGCTTTCATTCGGCGCAAAAACCAGCATAGAGGAATTGGCAAGTAGGTCTGAAATGTTAGGTAGCTCTATATCTTCTATAAATTCAGCTATGGCAGCTCTTTTTGATAAATTGACTTGGGTAATTATGTATTTCTTGTTGTCTTGGCTGATGTATTGGTCATCTACGTATATCCTGCTTCCAATTTTGAAGAGGACAGTTCCATCTGAAAGATACACCGTAAAGTAATCTGGACTTTCATCATACCAGTCATCGGCATGGACTGAGTTAGGATATATTGAGAGCAAAAAAGTTATGATGATCAACAATAGAGAGGTCAACCTGTTCATTCTTTCACCCCATATTCTTATCAAGGTGGTACTTGATCAATGCTGTAAAAATAGCATTGTTCATGAGAGTTCAACTTATTCTGCTGATGTCCTTATTCCATTTTCGATAAGCAACGCAGATGCAGGGATTTTCCATGTGAAAATATAAAAAACGAAGAGCACGTAACGATCTACCTTGCACCACGATAGGTAACTTACTATCTAGCCATGATCCTACAATACGAACCAGCCGTACTTGGGACCATGACCAAACAGGTCATCACCTATCGTGATGGTTCGTTCGACCATACAGGATACCTGTACAGCTCTGTACAACCTCTCGGCTGTACAGAACCGTTAGTGTAGTCACCTTCGGCACCCTGTATGATCTTCGCTCGACCCCGTGAGACAGGTTGGAATCTTATTGCAATCAAAAATTTTGACTGCAATAAAACTTTTCCCCGCCCCACGGGATCTGCCCGCCGACTGCATACAGGCCTGACGCGACCCGTATGCAATCTTTGGCCGACCCATATACACCCCGTCCGAGCGTATATGGATCTGGGCTCAACCGTTACGTGCCCTTTCGCTATTTAGGTTAACCACTTTAGAGCAATCTATGCGCCGTTTAATATAAAAAATTTTTGAAGTTTTAACCGCTTTGCCCTAAAACGCATTAACTTTTCAACTAGAGATAAATTGCAGAAAATGTGATAAAATAAATCTTAAATACGATGCAATTGGGGAAATTCCAGAAGGTCACAAAATACGATCAGAGGGACAATGAACCTTTGTGCATTAAGAAAGCGTTATATTGAAATATGTAACCTTAATACAAGGCAGCATGTCAGCCTATCTCTTGACATAATATGCATTTTTCCTAACAAGGTTTACTTTGAATTGTTACATTCGATATATAGAAAGGAGAGGATGGAAGATGGTGGTCAAGGCCCATGAAATGGAAAATGAGCTTAGGGAGAAAATGAGGGGAGGGAATGGTACCGTTAGAATTACGCACATAGGGAAAGAACTGTTGCCTTCAAAAGTTCGCCTTTTTGCAAAAATAGTTCTAGAAAAAGGGTGCTCCATAGGGTTTCATCAACACGCCGGTGAAACAGAGATGTTCTATTTCCTAAAAGGCAGGGGCAAAGTGAACGACAACGGTACCATCCATTACGTAGAAGCAGGGGATGCCATGTTTACAGGAGGTGGAAAAGGACATTCGGTTGAAAACTGCGAAGATGAACCCTTAGAGCTGATTGCCGTCATCGTGCTGGATTCATAGTTCCGCCATTTCCATAAATATATCAGTGTTTTTTCATTATATCTTCACATAATAAATACAAACGCCACAAACATCAAGAATATAAAAAAGGAGTACTGATAGGCAATGGATGGTGGAACTTTTAATCCGGAAGAGCATCTGACCAAACTTCCCATCCGTCGCTGGAATCCCAAGATAAACAGTTGGGAAACCGACTATGCCGATTATCTAGAGGTCAAGTGGCGGATGGTATGGTTTCGCGATGAAAACAGACAAGGTACGAAGACCGTCATCCGGGATAAAATCATAGATCCCCACAATCGGTTTGCCTATTTTGAACTAGAAGTGACCGATAGCAGGGGAAACGTTGAAATAGGAGTAGGTTCTGAAACGGGAGACGACTTCAAGGACTATATAGAAAAGGCATATACCAAGGCCTATGGCCGTGCCCTGGCGGCTTTGGGGTACGGCACCCAGTTTGCGCCTGAACTGGAAGAAGGCGAAAATGTAGTGGACAGCCCGGTGGAAGCCAGGGACAAGGAATCTAAAGCTCCCGTACGCGAAGAGCCCATCACCGATGCACAGCGAAGGGCGATATATGCCATATACAACGCCCTGGGATATTCCGAAGCGCAGATGAAAGAGATAATGCAGCAGCGATATCACAAATCCGAAAGCAAAGCCCTGACCAAACAGGAGGCCTCGGACCTCATCGATTACCTCAACAACTTGAGGGACGGAAATTAATCTGCCAGTGTAGGGTATAACCTGTTCCATTTTCTTGACGCCTTGGTAAAGATAATATAAAATGAGTATTAAAAATGTACAGGGGTGTAGAAATATGGCACAGGTTATACCTTTTAAAGGCTTCCGTTACAATGCTTCAAAGATCGATGATCTGTCAAAGGTGATGACTCCTCCTTATGACGTAATATCGCCGGCGGAGCAGGACCGATTTTACCAAATGAGCGAGTATAACATAGTTCGCCTGGAGCTGGGAAAGGAAGAGCCTGCAGACGATGAGCACAATAACAAATACACGAGGGCTGCAGAGTACTTAAAGGATTGGATTGAAAAGCAAGTACTGGTTCAGGAAAAGCAGCCTTCGTTTTACATTTATCAGCAGCAGTTTAGCCTCTCAAACGGGAATACGTATACCCGAACGGGGTTTGTAGGCCTGGTGAGGCTGGAGGAGTTTTCAAAGGGCGTTATATTGCCCCATGAGAATACCCTTTCTAAGCCAAAGGCCGATAGGCTAAAGCTTATGCAAGCCTGCGAAGCCAATTTCAGCCAGATATTTGCCCTTTACGATGACCCGGAGAAGGTTATCCCGCAGCTACTCAAACGGCATATTGATGCCAATTCCCCTGATATAGAAATTGAGGCCATTCCTGGCATTATCGAGAGGCTGTGGGTTGTATCGGACCATTCCGTGATAGCGCAAATCCAGGAGAGCATGGCAGATAAGAAGCTGTATATCGCCGATGGCCATCACCGATACGAGACCGCCCTTACATATCGCAACCAACGCATGGCTCAAAACCCGCATCATACCGGCGATGAGCTCTATAATTTTGTCATGATGATGATGGTGGAGATGGAAGACTCTGGACTCATCATACTTCCCACCCACAGGGCCATAAACGGCATTAAGGGTTTTTCAAGGGAGGAGTTCCTAAAAAAAGCAAGCAAAGACTTCACGGTGGAGGAGCATGCCTTCTTGGGCAAAACCTTAAAAGAGCGGGCGGATGAAATGGAAAGCCTGCTTGCCAAAAAAGGAAGTCATAGCTTCGTATTTTACGACGGCAATTTGAGAAGCTGCCATGTGTTGAGGCTTAAGAGCATGGAGGCTGTGAATGAACGGTTACCCCAGCATGATACATCATATAGGAGCTTGGACGTCACCATTCTTCACACATTGCTGCTGGAGCCCCTCCTGGGGATAGGGAATGAGCAGATGGCAAACCAGGAGTTTATCACTTATACTCATGATTTGACAGAAGGGGTAACGTGGGTAGAAGAGGGCAGGTGCCAAATGGCATTTTTTATTAATCCCACATCTGTCAAGCAAGTTAAAGAAGTTTCGCTGGCCGGAGAGAAGATGCCACAAAAATCTACATATTTTTATCCTAAGCTATTAACCGGTTTGGTAATAAACAAATTTTAGTTCTTTACCATTTCTTAAAAAACAGCAGGACGTTTCTGTTCCTGCTGTTTTTTTATTGCTTTGAATAAATAACCTTCATTTGTGTATTCTATTACTTAGAATACAGTAACCTTGAAGCAAGCTTATACTGTATCCAACAATGCCAACGAAAAATAAAAGCTAGATTCCAAATAATTTAAAGCGAGAGGGTAATTGGTATGAAGTACATAGACAATCAACCGAATCCAAAAAATAGAAAAAAGATGGAAGAGAATAATCCGCCTAAATTAAAAAGCGAAGAGCAAGTTGATCTGACCCTGGATAAGGAAGTCGGTAAAAACCTAGAGAAGTTTAAGGCTTTTTTGAAGGATAGCAGCGACGTAGTAATCCGCGAATTCAGTTTGGGAACGCAGAGCATACCATGCGCTCTGGTATATGTTGATGGGCTGGTAAACATAGCAGTAATTAACGAACAAATTTTGAAACCCATGATGTATCAAATCGCCTTACTGGAGACCAGCTTGAACCAACCGATACAGCCGGATAAAATATTTGAAGTCGTCAAGCTTCATGCTTTAACGGTAGGCGAAGTTAAAGAAGTAAAAACCTTAGACGACGCTTTTTTGCGCGTTTTATCTGGCGAAGTCGCCGTCATAATAGATGGATTTGACAAAATCCTGATAGCAAATGCCAGGGGTTGGCCTCAGCGCGGCATACAAGAGCCTCCATCGGAAACTGTAATTCGTGGGCCGAGGGAAGGATTTACCGAAACGCTGAGGGTAAACACGGCTTTGCTCAGAAGAAAAATCAAAGACCCAAATCTGGTGATCAAAACCGTCCAGGTTGGTCGCCGTGGCAAAACAGATGTAGCCTATGCGTATATTAAAGGAGTGGCTAGCCAAGAGCTGGTGGAAGAAGTAGAGCGGCGGCTTAACCAAATAGATGTTGACATCTTTCTGGACAGCAGCCAGATAGAGCAATATATCCAGGATAATTATCTTACTTATTTTCCGCAGATCGAGGTTACCGAACGCCCTGATAAGACGGTGGCCAGTCTGGCAGAAGGACGAGTGGCTATATTGATGGATAACAGCCCTTTTGCTCTTATTGTGCCCGCCACATTTTATCAGTTTTTTCAAAGCGCCGAAGATTATTATGAACGCTGGATACTGGCTTCCATTATTCGGCTTTTGCGCTGGAGTGGGGCCATTTTAGCATCGCTGACGCCGGCGCTATACGTAGCTATCGTATCTTTTCACCCGGGCTTTATTCCCACCAACCTGGTAATATCCATTGCTGCCACTCGCGCAACTGTACCCTTTCCGGCTTTTGTTGAAGCCCTGCTTATGGAGATTACCTTTGAGCTTCTCAGGGAAGCAGGTGCCAGGCTGCCGCGGGCAATCGGCCAAACCATAGGTATAGTAGGCGGTTTGATCGTAGGGGATGCGGCTGTCAGAGCGGGAATTACCAGTCCGATTATGGTCATTGTGGTGGCCATCACAGCCATAGCCTCATTTATCATTCCATCATACAGCGCTGCCATGGCCATAAGGCTGCTTCGCTTTCCTTTTATTGTTTTAGCTGCTACATTTGGCATATATGGCGTTATGTTGGGTTTCATTATTTTGAACGTACATTTAGTAACCCTAAAGAGCTTTGGAGTAAGCTACATGACTCCCCAGGCGCCTATTAGGTATCAAGACTGGAAAGACTTTCTCATACGTTTGCCCAGCCAAATCATGATGCGAAGGCCCACCAGCACGTATCCGGTAGATATCGATCGGCGGAATCAGGACCCTGTAAAGGAGGAGACCCAATGAAAGAAAGAACCGACAAATTGAGTAATGCGCAAATTCTGTTTGTTGTATCCTCTTCTATTATAGGAGTAACGGTGTTAGTTCTGCCCCGTACAGCCACCGAACTAGCTAAAGCGGGCGGCTTCATTGCCACGTTTATTACCGGAATGTTAATGGCATTAGTGTTGGTTATAACCGCACTGCTAGCCAGAAGATTTCCAAACAACACTATAATCGAATACAGCAAAGAGATAATAGGCTTGGTCCCAGCCAAGATTTTGGGTTTTGTGTTCTTTTGTTATTTCGTATGCGTAGTAACCACTATCTTGAGGTTATTTTTCGATGCCATAAAAGTGCTGTTGCTTAAAAATACACCATTGGAAGTGTTGATAATTACCTTTCTGCTAGCGGCCGTGTACCTATGTCTCAACGGCATCAGCTCTATTGCTAAGATATGCGAACTCTTTGAACCTCTTGTAGTTGGAACAATGCTTCTGGTAATTTTATTATCCCTAGAAGATATTAATTTTGAAGAATTGCTTCCTGCTTTCAAACAGGATGTATTTGAGTGGATTTATGCTATTCCCCATCTGACAATCTCTTATCTGGGATTTGAGGTGCTCCTGTTCATTACACCCTATGCCCAGGATACCAGTAAAGTCGTAAAATACGGCTTTTTGGGCATACTGCCTTCGATTTTTATCTATTCTCTGTTTGTGGCAATCGTAGTGGGCAAAGTGGGGGTAGAGCCGGTTACACGTTCGTTGTATCCCACCATTCAGCTGGCCAGGTACATTAAATTCCCCGGAGGTTTCGCGGAGAGATTTGACATCTTCTTTATGGTTTTTTGGATACTGGGGGCCTATACAACAGTATCTTCCTTTCTTTACCTTTCTTCCGTTTCGATAACAAGATTGCTGGGGCTTATAAATTACAAGCCTTTTATACTTTTGATTGTACCGGTAATATATATGCTGGCACTGTTTCCGCAGAATATAAAGGAAATAAGCATATTTTCGCAGTATGTGAGCTACTTAGGGGTAGCTTTACTGGCTGTAGTGGTTGTACTCTACATATTGACCGTTATTCTTAAAAAGGGGGAAGCTTTAAGAAATGACGATAAATAACAGATATTTGGTAGTAGCAGTTATCACCATTATTGTCGCCTTTACCATAACGGGTTGCTGGGATATGGTGGAAATAGAAAAGAATGCTTTCATATTAGGAATAGGGTTAGATCCCTCAGAGGGTGCAAGCGAAAATGAGGAAAGGGTTATGGTAACATATCAAATAGCGTTGCCATCCGCTATGCTAGGCCCAAGCGGGCAAGGAGAAGGAGGAGGGGGTGAGGAAACATCAACGTTAAATATTAGCATAGAAGCGAAAAATTTAACGATGGCAGAACAGACGCTCATGGCCACTCTCAATGAGGTGCCCAATTATGACCATTTACAGGTGGTAGTTTTTGGAGAGGAGTTGTCAAAAAAAGGAATCGGCAAGTATATCGACTTTTTCTTCAGAGACCCCAGGATAAGGCAGCGCACCAAGGTGGCAGTAAGCAAAGGAAAAGCCAGTGAAATATTTACAATACAGCCTAAAACCGTTAAAAGCACGTCGCAATATATCAGCGATTTGCT
>JAMNZI010000175.1 GCA_023622385.1 Bacillota bacterium
GCTATAACAGCTGATTTTTGCAAGTATGGAATTTAGGGGGGAAGTTATATGGGTGGTATTCGCGTTTGGAATGTATGCTATGTTGAAGATACAAAAGTGAATTCGAAAGAGTGGGAAGAAATACCTCCTTTGTTCATTGATAATTTTCCTTGGGATGAAAATGGTTATAAGCCCAGGACGGAAGTGCGTATCTTTTATTCTGAAACAAGGTTTTACTTATTGTTTAAAGCTTTTGAACAGGAAATACGCGCTGAATGCTTGAACATTAATGATCCTGTGTGCACAGATAGTTGCGTTGAATTCTTTTTTAATCCCGCTCCTGAACGAGATGACAGATATATGAACTTTGAGATAAATCCCATTGGTACCTTCTTATTGGAAATAGGTAAAGACCGACATAGTCGCAAGCTCATTAACGATGTCAGCCCGGAGATGTTTGATATCGTTACCTCAGTAACTAAGGACTCTGTTAAGAGTTATGAGGGCCCGCTGTGGACGGTACAGTATTCAATTCCCTTTTCTTTCATAGAGAGATACTATGGAAAACTGGATTTTTGTTGCGGTAAGAGTATGAAAGCTAATTTTTATAAGTGCGGAGATAAAACAAGATATCCTCATTGGGCCTGCTGGAACAAAATTGAGGCACCTGCTCCCGATTTTCACAGGCCTGAGTTCTTTGGGGAGTTGATACTGGGGTGTTGGTAGAGATGTTAGCCTTGGCTTAAATTAACATCTACTTTCCTGGTGGATGGGTTACAAAGTTTTTCATCCACAGCAGAACGAAGGCTAACCTTACCGCCTTACTGAGTTGCTCTATTGTGGTTTTTTTGTTCATGCAGTACCGAACGGAAATGAGGAATCTTTTCTGTTATGACTCGTATTAAAAATAGACCGTAAGAGTATTACTGAATCTCATTTTCGGTATTCTTCTTTCGGTAAAAGTTTTACAGCAAAAGCAGAACGACAATAATTTAACAATAATGGAGGGATAATCGTTGCCTTATTTCTATAATAAAAACATAGAGCGTTCTTTGGAGTGGGTGTTGAAAAAAATTGAGAAATCTATATACAAAGTAGTAGATCAGCTAAAAATAACCGCTTGGGTAACGCCTGAACCTGTGCCTTTTGATCAACGGATGACGGGTATCAAAAAAGAGCTTTCCATAGGTGATAAATGGGGTAATCTCTGGGATTGCGCTTGGTTTCATTTCACGGGCGTGGTACCCCAATCTGCTGTAGGTAGAAATGTAGTACTTCTTATAGATATCAGCGGTGAGGCATGTGTTGTGGACAGCAATGGGTGCCCTATTCAAGGCTTAACCACAGTAACTTCTACCTTTGATTATTCGTTGGGATTTCCCGGGAAAAGGGTAGTACCACTGTTTAAAAAAGCTCAGGGAGGAGAAGTCGTAGATATTTGGGCTGATGCGGGATGTAATGATCTCTTTGGAGTTTTAAAAGACGACGGCGTTATAAAGGAAGCATATATAGCTGTGTGCAATGAAACAATGCGAGAGCTTTATTATGATTTTGAAGTGCTTTATGAGCTTATGCAACATATTTCACAGGACAAAGCGCGTTATCATAGCATCGCATGGGCTTTGATGGAAGCCTGTAAGGTGTTACGCAATTTCACGGAAGAAGAAGCAAAGGAAGCCAGAGCTATTCTTGCACCGGAACTTAGCAAAGAAGGAGGCCATCCTTCGCTTACCATCAGTGCTGTGGGACATGCACATATTGATTTAGCCTGGTTATGGCCTATTCGTGAGACTATACGTAAGGGGGCACGCACTTTTTCAACTGCGTTGGCTCTTATGGAGCGTTATCCGGATTACGTATTTGGTGCAAGTCAGCCACGACTGTATCAGTGGATGAAGGAATACTATCCTTCTTTATACCAGAAGATCAAAGAGCAAGTTTTTAAAGGCCGCTGGGAACCACAGGGGGGCATGTGGGTAGAGGCCGATACCAATATTACGGGCGGGGAATCCCTCATACGGCAGATTTTATATGGCAAGCGGTTTTTTAAAAAAGACCCTCTGGTTACCTGATTCTTTTGGGTATACCGCTTCACTGCCACAGATTATGAAGAAATGCGGTATTGAATATTTTATGACGATAAAGCTCTCATGGAATGAATATAATAAGTATCCACATCATACATTTTTGTGGGAAGGGATAGACGGGAGCAGTGTACTGGTTCACATGCCACCTGAAGGTACATACAACAGTTCGGCGGCACCTAGAGCTATAGTAAAGGCTGAGAAGGAATATCTTGATAAAGGGGTTTCAGATCGATGCCTCATGTTGTTTGGAATAGGTGATGGAGGTGGAGGACCGGGAGAGGAACACCTGGAACGATTGAAGCGTGAAAAGAACTTGGACGGTTTGATACCAGTTGTACAAGAACCGGCAATTAAATTCTTTCAACGCTTAGAAAAAAACAAAAATAAGTATCAAACCTGGGTTGGGGAGCTATATCTGGAGAAGCACCAAGGTACCTATACAAGTCAAGCTAGGAACAAGCGTTATAATAGGAAAATCGAGTTGGAACTCAGGGAGTTGGAATGGGCTCATGTTT
>JAMNZI010000062.1 GCA_023622385.1 Bacillota bacterium
ATAAGGAATTCGAACTGTTACGCTATCTCATGGAAAATGAAGGGGTTGTACTGAACCGAAGCAAAATCCTTGAGGTTGTTTGGGGTTATGACTTCGACGGCGAAACCCGCACCGTTGACGTTCATATTCGCTCCCTCAGGCAAAAGCTAGGAGAATGGGGCAAATTGATAGAAACGGTGCGGGGAGTGGGATACCGAATCGGAGGCCAAAGATGAAACGGAGAATATTCTTAAGCATGTCTTTGCTTGCTATATTAACCGTTTTGTTTTCCAGCGTGCTGACCTTAATGGTCATGTACCGAAAAATTTTTTATATCATGCAGCAAGAAATAGAGAAAGAAGCATATTATATTGCTGCGAGCCTTGAAATTGCCGAAGATCACCGTCTTTTTTTACAAAATATATCAACCAAGGCACATCGCATAACGCTTATAGCAAACGATGGCACCGTGCTGTTTGACAGCATTGAAAAAGCTGAAAATATGGAAAACCATAAAGGCAGACCAGAAGTATCGGCCGCATTAAAGAGTGGAATCGGAAAGTCGGTACGCCTGTCCAGGACTCTGGGCAAGCAAACCTTCTATTGCGCCGTCCTTTTAAAAAACGGCATGGTGCTGAGAGTTGCTAACGTGATGGACAGCGTCTATAGCACCCTATTGAGTTTCGTACCCTATATATTGTTCGTCACCGCTGTAACTCTTTCCCTTGCCCTAATTATAGCCAATCAGCAGACGAAAAAAATAGTTGAACCCATCAATGCACTGAATCTGCAAGATCCTACGGCAAATGAGATATATGATGAACTGTCTCCCCTGCTCATCCGCATAGCACAGCAGAACAAACAGATAGAAAGCCAGATGCAGGCCTTGCAGGAAAAACACCAGGAGTTTAACGCCATCACTCAAAACATGAGCGAAGGATTGATATTGCTCAATGAAAAAGCCGATATCCTGTCGGTCAACAAAAGCGCCATACGCATATTTGGAGGCGATGACAGCAGCAACTACCTTCATAAAAACCTTCTCACTTTAAGCCGCAATTTGACTTTACGGGCTGTAGTAAAAAAAGCCCTCGAAGGCGACCACTGCGAGGAAATACTCGAAATGGGCGATCGTCACTACCGGCTTACCACCAACCCCGTGTGGGTCAACGGACGAGTAAAGGGAGCCGTTGTCTTGATTCTTGACATAACCGAAAAACGTGCAGCAGAACAGATACGCCGTGAGTTTTCGGCCAATGCCGAAATCATCAAAAACGGTATGGTAAAGATCGAAGATATCCCCCGCTTTGCTGAGCGCATTTACAACGAGGCCAACCACCTCATTGCCCTTATAGACGACATCATCAAGCTCTCACGCCTTGACGAAGATAACATTGACATCCCACGCAAACGCGTAAACCTGCTCGAACTGTCGAAAAGGGTATGTGCCAGGTTAGAACCGCAGGCAAGGGAAAAAAGCGTCATCATTTCGGTATCGGGCCAAAACGGATTTGTGTGGGGCATAGAGGAAATCCTGGAGCAGATGATATACAACCTCTGCGATAACGCCATTAAATACAACAAAGAAAACGGTAGAGTAGATGTTAACATCTCTCAAAGCGCAAAAGAAGTGGTTTTGACCGTATCTGATACGGGAATAGGCATTCCCAAAGAACATCAGAACAGGGTATTTGAGCGCTTTTACAGGGTCGATAAAAGCAGATCAAACCGAACAAGCGGCACCGGCCTGGGGCTTTCCATAGTGAAACACGGGGCAATGCACCACAACGCCAAAATAGAGCTGGAAAGCTATCCAGGGCAAGGTACCACAATTA
This sequence comes from Bacillota bacterium, assembly GCA_023622385.1. GTDB lineage: Bacteria > Bacillota > Clostridia > Caldicoprobacterales > Caldicoprobacteraceae > Caldicoprobacter. The sequence continues at coordinate 1,815 of JAMNZI010000062.1, forward strand.
GATTAATTTTCCCTATGTTTACTCAAGTCCGTAAAAAATAGCAGGAATATCTAAAACAGTATAGAAACAAATAAATATAAAAACTTTAAAATTTCAAAGGAGGGATATAAGTCATGAAAAGGCAAAATCTGGACAGAGAGTGGAAATTCAAACTCACTAGTACATCGCCCACTCAGCACATACCATCAGAATACACCGTAGTAGACCTCCCTCATGATTTCAGCATAATTCAGAAGCGAGATCCCCATACGCTAGCGGGTGCCAGCAATGGATTCTTCCCCGGTGGTATAGGAATTTACGAAAAAACCATTTATGCACCCGTTGAGTGGAAAAACAAAAAAGTCGTTCTTGAATTTGAAGGCGTTTACATGAATGCTACAGTGCATCTAAACAATCAATTGGTGGCCCGTCATCCGTACGGTTACACCAGCTTCCACTGCGATTTGACTCCGTATCTGCTATACGGCCAGGACAACACGATCCGCGTTACCGTAAACAACAGCGCGCTACCCAATACCAGGTGGTACAGCGGCTCGGGAATTTACCGCCACGTGTGGCTGCTGGTAGGCGAAAGCGTACACATAACCCCATGGGGCATATACGCAACAACCCCTGAAGTCTCACCCCAACGTTCAACTGTTTGTGTAAAAACTACAGTAGAAAATATTACTGATGAACCTCAAAATGTCACTATCCGCTCCACGCTAGTGACGAACAGCGGCGATACAGTAGCGATGGATGAGATAGAGCTCAACGTTCCCGCTAAAGATGAGGCGGAAGCGCAACAGGAACTCACCGTATCGCCCGCAACCCTATGGTCGATAGAAAATCCTTATCTTTATACCTTGAAAAGCGAGGTCATAAAAGGCGGAGAGGTGATTGACAGCGCAGAAACGCGGATAGGAATCAGATCCATTTCCTTCGATCCCAAAGACGGTTTTCGCCTCAACGGCGTTCCCATAAAGCTCAAGGGAGGCTGTGTACATCACGATTGCGGATTGCTCGGAGCAGCGGCTTATGACAGGGCAGAGGAGCGCAAAGTGGAACTTTTAAAGGCCAATGGTTTCAATGCCGTGCGTTGCGCCCACAATCCTCCTTCACCTGCTTTTCTCGACGCGTGCGACCGCCTTGGACTGCTGGTAATCGACGAAGCCTTTGACTGCTGGCGCGAGGGCAAAAACCCCAACGACTATAGCGTGTATTTTGAAGAATGGTGGCAAAAGGATATGGCATCCATGGTACTTCGCGATAGAAACCATCCCAGCATCATAATGTGGTCAACGGGCAATGAGATCATGGAAAGGGACGGACGTTCGGAAGGTTATATCTATGCTCGGAAGCTAGCTGATTTTATACGCAGCCTGGACAATACAAGAGCCGTTATCAACGCGGTGTGCAGCCTGTGGGATGATACGGCTGCCAAAGCGCTTAAGGCAAAGCTGGGAGACCTACCTGAAGACTACGATATATGGGGTGAAGTCACAAAAGAATTTGCCCAGCCATTGGACGTGGTAGGATACAATTATCTTCTAAAGCGTTATGAAAGCGATGGCATAAAATTCCCCAACCGTATAATCTGCGGCACCGAGTCTTTCCCCATGGAAGCCTTCGATATATGGACTACAATCGAGCATTTACCCTACGTAATAGGGGACTTCGTATGGACCGCCATAGATTACCTCGGCGAAGCCGGCATCGGGCACGTATGGTACAACGGAGAAAACAGCTTCCTCGGACAATATCCTTGGCATCAAGCCTTTTGCGGTGATATAGACATATGCGGGTTTAAGAGGCCTCAATCCTATTACCGCGATTGCGTGTGGGGTATTGCCAAGGCGCCGTATATCGCGGTCTATAAGCCGGAACACTACGGCAAGAAGGCCGATATCTCTCTATGGGGATGGCCTGACGTTGTTTCCTCATGGACCTGGCCGGGTTTTGAGGGTAAACCAACCAAGGTGGACGTATACAGCATGGACAGCCAAGTAGAGCTCATCCTCAACGGAAAGTCGCTTGGGCGCAAGCCAGCTGGAAAAGAAAACAGGTATACAGCCTCATTTGAAGTGATTTATGAGCCAGGAACGCTTGAAGCGGTTGGTTATAATGAAAAGGGAATTGAAACCTCCCGCACCGTCCTTAAAACTGCGGGGAAACCGGCAGCCATTCGCTTAACACCCGACCGCAGCAGGCTAAATGCAAAGTTCGGTGACCTGTCTTATGTCACCGTTGAAGTATTAGATGCTGAAGGAAACGTGGTACACAATGCAGATACCAATATCTATTTCACCGCCAGCGGAGTAGGGTCGGTACTGGCTGTAGGTAGCGGGAACCCTGTAAGTGAAGAGATGTACGTAGGGAATCAGCGCAGAGTCTATCAAGGTCGTGCCATGGTAGTTGTGCGTGCCAACGGAGAGACAGGTAATATCGTATTGACTGCTTCAGCGGAAGGCATCCCTGCTACCAGCGTAGTTATAGAAGTAGCATAGGCAAAATTTGGCAACAAAAATTTTCTACTGTAAAATCGCATTTAGAATTTGGACTAAAAACATTGATAAGCTTTTTGACCAACTTAAGCTGTCTGATCTCTCTATCTCTACTGTACAATTGCTTAATGATATCTTATATGACCGATATAATACTTTGAAATTGAGAGGGAGTGGGTCACTATGCCCACTCCCTCTCAATTTCAAATCTTTAAGTTAAAGCATTACGCCCTTGCCCTATTCTTGGATAGCACGTCAAACGCTACAGCCACCAGTAAAACAAAACCTTTAATGATCATTTGCATATCGCTGCCTACACCCATTATGGACATCCCGTTGTTGAGCACGCCCATAACCAATGCCCCTATAATGGAACCGGTAACCGTGCCTATACCGCCGTAAGCCGATGCACCACCAATGAAGCAAGCCGCAATTGCATCCAGTTCAAAGTTCATACCCGCTTGTGGCGAGGCGGCGTTCAAACGTGCCGTAAACACTATGCCAGCCACTGCCGCCAGGAAAGCCATATTTACATAGGTGAAAAACAGAACTCTATTCGTGTTTATACCTGAAAGCTTTGCGGCCTTCTCGTTACCGCCCATAGCATAGATATAACGCCCGGGGACAGTCTTGGTGGTAAAAAACGAATATACGAAGACCAAAATTCCTATCAATACGAGTATAATAGGCAATCCCTTATAGGCTGCCAACCAATAAGCAAACAAGTTTATACCAGCAACCACCAATATGATCTTTGCAATAAACAGGGGCATCGCAATTACCTCAAAGCCGTATCTTTTTTCTTCCGCTCTCTTCTTAATGGCGAAAATCACATAAATTACAGAGATGATAATCCCAACTATAAACGCTGTAATATTTAAATTGATACCAAGGCCTTTAAACGCATCCGGAATAAAGCCCGCACTTATCTGCTGAAACTTCTCGGGGAAGGGCGATAACGTAAGCCCTTTTAACATGGCAATGGTAAGTCCCCTAAACATCAGCATCCCCGCAAGGGTTACAATAAAAGCGGGTATTCTTAAATAAGCAATCCAAAACCCCTGCCATACCCCTATAGCTATCCCTACTAAGAGGCAGATAACTATGGCTAAGCCCGCATCCATTTTCATGTTTATTATGAGAGTTCCTGCAACGGCGCCAATAAAGGCACATACGGAACCTACTGAAAGGTCAATATTGCCACCCGTCAATATACAAAGCGTCATTCCTATGGCAAGAATCAATACATAGCTGTTCTGCAGAACCAGGTTAGTAACGTTCATTGGCAAAAGTAGTTTACCATCGGTAAGAACCTGGAAAAATATAGTTATAACTATGAGGGCAATGAACATTGCATACTGCCTTATATTATTTTTAAATATGTCTCTGACGTGCTGCATTATACAACCTCCTTAATGCTCTGCATAATGCACTTCATTATGCTCTCCTGGGTTGCCTCTTCCCGACCAAGCTCTCCTACTATCCTTCCCTCGTTCATGACATACACCCGATCGCACATCCCTAAAATTTCAGGAAGCTCGGACGAAATGAGGATAACGGCTTTCCCTTCGTCGGCAAGGCTGTTTATAATTTTGTAAATCTCATATTTGGCACCTACATCTATCCCCCTGGTAGGCTCGTCTAGTATCAGTATATCGGGCTTAGAAAAAATCCATTTGCTAAGCAAAACCTTTTGCTGATTTCCACCTGATAGATTGCCCGTTCTCTGCAACACGCTACTGCATTTAATATTGAGCTTTTTGCGATACTCCTCAGCAACATATATTTCCCTGTTTTCATCAACCACCATATTTTTGCTTATACTACCTAGGCTCGCAAGAGATATATTTCTCTTTATATCGTCCATCAAAATAAGCCCGGCTGATTTCCGATCTTCGGTAACATAAGCCAACCCATTCTCTATGGCCTGGCGTACGCTGTTTATAATCAGTTCCCTGCCATTCTTTATTATTCTGCCGCTTATGTTCTTCCCGTAAGATTTTCCAAACACGCTCATGGCAAACTCGGTCCTGCCTGAGCCCATAAGGCCGTATATTCCGACAATTTCTCCCCTTCTCACCTCGATGCTCACATCTTTTATCACTTTTCTGCCTTCAATCAAAGGATGATATACGGTCCAGTTTTTTACTTCAAAAATGACCTCGCCGATCTTAGGCGTCCTTTCGGGAAAACGGTTTGTAAGTTCGCGCCCCACCATTCCCTTGATAATCCTATCTTCGCTTACATCATCCTTATATTTGTCAAGGGTTTCAACCACACGGCCATCCCTGAGAATTGTGATGGAATCGGCAACCTCTAGCACTTCATTCAACTTGTGCGAAATCAATATAGAAGTAATGCCTTCTTTTTTGAGTTCCAGCAGGAGATTTAACAGATTCTCTGAATCCTCTTCATTTAAAGCCGCCGTCGGTTCATCCAAAATAAGCAGCTTTACGTTCTTGGCGAGTGCCTTTGCGATTTCTACAAGCTGCTGCTTGCCCACGCCTATATCTTTTACGAGAGTAACGGGATTTTCCTTAAGCCCAACTTTCTTCATGAGCTTTACGGCTTGTACATTAGTCTGGTTCCAATTTATGAGCCACTTTTTCGCCCGCTCGTTACCTAAAAATATATTTTCTCCTATAGAAAGAGACGGCACTAAAGCCAGTTCCTGATGAATAATGGCTATACCTGCCTTTTCACTGTCCTTTATGCCTTTAAACGTGCATTCCTTGCCTTCAAAGAAGATGCTCCCGCTATAGGTCCCATAGGGGTAAACGCCGCTCAATACATTCATAAGAGTGGACTTTCCTGCCCCATTTTCACCTACTAGGGCATGGATCTCGCCCTTTCGCACCTTGAGGTTAACCTTGTCCAGCGCTTTTACCCCAGGGAAAACCTTTGTGATATCCCTCATCTCGAGAATGTATTCCACCACTCTATCAACCCCTAAACACCGTTATTCAACTAATATGGTCTGCCGACGACAAAAAAACTATACACCATCATATTTACAAGCCGAACAGACATCTGTTCGGCTTGTAAATACTTTATTTAATCAACTTACCTTTTAGTTGCTGTTTATTGTTTCAAATCGGCTTCAGTGTAGTAACCGCTATCGAGCAGCATCTCCTTATAGTTGCTGGCATCTACATATACGGGCTCGCACAGGTATGAAGGAACGACCTTCACTCCATTATCATAAGTCTCAGTATCATTTACAGGTACCTCTTTACCTTCTACCAGAGCTTCAACCATTTCAACAACTTTAGCAGCGAGTACCCTTGTATCCTTGAACACAGACATCGACTGCTGTCCGTTGATCATGGCAATTACATTGGGTTTGTCGCAATCCTGCCCTGTTAGAATTGGATAGGGTTTATCAGGCGTACCATACCCGTTGTTTTTGAGAGAAGCGACGATGCCTATGGCCAAACTGTCGTTGGGAGACAATATAGCGTCCAGCTTGGTCCCACCAGCATAATAGGCTGTGATCAGGTTGTCCATCCTTGCCTGCGCTTTGGCAGAATCCCAACTAGGAATAGCTACAGTTACGAAATCCGTCTGTCCGCTTACCACAACCAGCTGACCGTTGTCGATATAGGGCTTGAGCACGCTCATGGCGCCGTTGTAGAAAAATGTGGCGTTATTGTCGTCGGGTGCACCGCCAAATATTTCTATATTGTACGGCCCTTTTCCTTCCTTCAATCCCAACTTCTCTTCGATATATTGCCCTTGAATGACGCCAACCTTGAAATTGTCAAATGTGGCATAGTAATCAACGTGCTCCGACTGCATGATAAGGCGGTCATAGGCAATGACCTTTATACCATTTTCAGCTGCTTTTTTGAGCACATCAGTGAGAGCCGAACCGTCGATAGATGCAATTACCAGAACCTTGCTGCCTTTAAGGATCATGTTCTCGATCTGCTGAATCTGCGTATTTACATCGTTGTTTGCATACTGAAGATCAACCTTGTATCCCTTAGCCTCAAGTTGCGCTTTCAAATTGGCCCCGTCCTGATTCCACCTCTGCAAAGACTGAGTGGGCATGGCCACGCCGATCAGGATATCCTTCTTATCACCCGAAGAACCGGATGAAGGATTGGATGAAGTTGATGAACCGCACGCAGCAATGCTCAACATGATAGCCGCTGCCAAAACAAGAATGATAAATTTCCTCATTCAATGCTCTCCTTTCATTTGATATAAGGATTTATCAGCCATGCCCATTATAACAATTGTTATGGCCCATGCTCAACGGAATGAGGTGCCCAGTTGCTTCAAAAACATGCTCTTTTGAAGAGCAACATTTTACTGGCCTTCACTTTATTGTGCTATCATCTTTAACGCAATTTCTCCCTATACTCGGTCGGGGTCACCCCTTCATATTTCTTGAATACCTTGCTAAAATAATTGGGATCATTGTATCCTACTAAATAGCCAATCTCCTTGACGCTGAGGGAGTCATCCTTTAGCAGTTCCTTGGCCTTGTTTATCCTAATCAAATTTAAATAATCAGAAAAACCATACCCAAACACCTTTTTGAAGGTACGGCTGAAGTAGTAAGGGCTTAAATTGAATTTTGCTGCGGTATCCTTAAGATTGATATCCTCCTTTAAGTTATCTGCAATATATTGCTCCACCGCTTTAAAAAGAGCAAATTTTTCCCTGTAATCGCTTTTAAAGCCGTCATCTGAAAATCGGTGATCCTGCCCTATCAAGTGCTCCACATCTTCGTAATGGACAACGCTAGCATTTTGCGATGAATATTCCAAGGCTTTACAGGCTTCCCTGTATGATTCTCTCATCAGCTTTATGTCATCATAGCATCTTCCCAAGCCAATCCTGACCGATAAGCCAAAAAATCTCTTTACTGTGCTTTTAACGTCTAAAGCCAGATTGATGACATTTAGCTTGGACTCTTCCGCATTATTAGAAAGCGGCATCTCAATGAAATAAACCAAATCCTCCGTAAATCGATAGCTTCCTATGGCTCTATAACTTTGATTTAAGAAAAGATTTATGTGGTTGCCAATTTGCACCTTTAATCCTTCTGTTAAATAAATGGTTCCGTCATCATCCCTTTCCTCTAGCTTTACCACCATACAAAACGAGTTTTTAAAATACATGTTCAGATAATCCATGTACATATCAATATCAATAACTTCCAGCATATCATTGACGATGGAATAGCTAAGCTCATTTTCCATCACAGGGATTAAATTGTATATCTTCTCCTGGTACTCGATCTCTCTCTTGCGCTTTTCTTTCTCCAACTGTACGCGTTCAACGGCTTCCATTATTTTGTTCCGCAGCTCAGCACGGTCAAACGGCTTTAAAATATATTCCCTGACGTTATTCCTCACCGCCTCAACGGCATAGTCAAAATAGTCATATGCTGTAAGGATCATAAAATAAGTGTAGGGTAAAAAATTCCTAATCTCCTGTATGGCTTTTAACCCATCAATGCCCGGCATCTTTATATCGATAATTACAATGTCTGGCCTTAGCCCTTCAGCAACTTCTATAGCCTCTCTTCCATTGCGCGCTTCTCCAATTTCGATCTGCTCTTCTTTTCCATCAAAAACAGCTTGTATCACTTCTCTTATGGAATCACGGACATACTTTTCATCATCGGCAATTAAAAATCTTAACATGGCTTGCTCTACTCCTTTATAGGAATTTTAAGGTATACCCTGGTACCAAAACCCTTTTTGCTCTCAATAGAGAAAATATCATCATGGCCATACATCAGCATAAGCCTTTGAACGACGCTCCTTATGCCCAACCCCGTAGTATGTCCTACAGGCCGCTGTTCGGGGCTGTCTGACATAATTTCTCTCAGCATGCCCTCATCCATACCGCAGCCCGTGTCTTCTATGAGTATTGTACAGAAATCCCCTTGCTCAGTTATTTCAATATTTATAACCCCGCCATCTTCTTTGGGTTCTATACCGTGTATAAACGCGTTTTCTATAAAAGGCTGTAGGGTCATAGCCGGAACCATTACCTTCTTCAGGTCAATATCAACCTTTAAATTGAACTCAAATCTATCCTCGTACCTTATTTTTTGAATATACATATATTGTTTTACAACGTTCACCTCTTCTTCCAACGTGGCATTTCGATCCATCATGCTCAAGCTGTACCTTAGAATGCCAGCGACCGCTCTTATAAGGCTTTCGGTCTTATGGGCATTTTCCTTGAACGCCGTCTGGCTTATGCAGTTTAAAGTATTGAACAAAAAATGGGGGTTTATCTGGGCCTGAAGGATCTTCAGCTGCGATATCTTTAGGGCATTTTCATAACTCAAAAGCTTCATCTTCTCATCCCGAAGTTTCCTCTCTAATTCTGCTTTCTCCCGCAAGGATTCAATGTATTTGCTTATGTGAGTAATCATCTTGCGGAAAGCCTCCGAGAGGATGTCCAACTCATAAATATATGTCCTCTCTCCCTCGTGATAGGTAAAATCCCCTTTAACCACATTTTCTGAAGCACTTACCAACTCTTTTAGCTTTCTGGTGATATCGCCTATGAACAACAGCGTATAAGTAGCACTTAACATCACCGCTATTACTATATAAGCCATCAATACCCTATTGATATA
>JAMNZI010000032.1 GCA_023622385.1 Bacillota bacterium
TTCACAATCACCCCTGCATCTTTCTACAGGGGATATATATTCGACAAAAAATCCGAAAATCCTTTTGGTAATATATGTAATTTAATTGCCTGTTTTTGACATGCGGAGACTCGGTTTTATAATAAAAAAAGGTGCTATGCGCACCCTTTTATCGATCCCAGAAACTCAAAAATGAAAACAGCCTCTTTATCTTATCACCTGAAATCTCTAGCCATTCCGCCACTTTCCACCTGTATTCTATTTTACGGGAACTTGCAAAATCCTCACCAACATCATAAGAAACGGACGCGAGCTTGTCCTTTATACCCTCCTTTTCATCAGCATGGTCCGTTATGCTCTGGCTTGTCCTCTTATCATAGACAAAATCATCGTACCCCGGCTTATCGTTTGCTGTGTAGCCTTTGTCCTCTTTATAACTCGATCCTTCCAGCATCTCAATTTCCGCCCCTTGTGCAATCTTTTTTTGTTGAGGGTCGTTCCTCTTAACCTCAATGGCTATATCGGCTTGTGAAGCGCTGTCGCTGTCCGCTGACCCTTCTTCCTGTCTGGCCACCCCATGGGATATATCTATAAAACACAGCGGCGGAAACATTACACACCACCAGTTGGATCCTTCTCCATTGCCTATGACAACCTTCAAAGCTTCATATTCTCCCGCCGGCAAAACCAGATTGCCGTACGCCTTAGTAGGAAAAGAAAAGCGTCCAAATTGGACTTGCACAGGATATGATTTGCCTGATCGCTTTATTTCGAGAAAGGCAATCCTCTCTATTTCATCTATGCTGTCTTTGATCTTATTCCTTCCCATTTCTATAGAATCGATATTGGCAAACTCCTCACCAAACCTTTCCAGAAGCCTATCCCGTATCCTGAGCTTCAAAGCTTGGTCTTCCGGGGAATCGCTGTTTGCCACCACATGGAAACGTATATACTGCTTTTGAGGAGCATTTGTACATATGCCAAGTACTACTAATAATGCTGTTAAAGAGATTACAAATAAATACACAACCCTTTGCTTGCGCCTCACTGCCAATACCCCCAATACCTGCCGCATCATTATAAATCGATATTAGAAGTATTGACAGTTTTCAATTTTTTAATCATCGGGATAAGTATTTTTCCACCATTTCGATATCGCTGGGTTTATCCACATCATTGGCCAGCTGTGGGAAAGGAGATATGATGGCCATTCCCTTTATGCCCAGTATATCAAAAAAGCGCTGTTCTACTCTTGATATCGACAACTTACCTAGGGTTAACAGCACCAACAGGTCAAGTCCTAAAATCCTGGCTATTTTCCAGGGAGTCTTACGGTACTCAAGTAGCAGAGCTGCAAACTGGCGGCATCGGTCCAAAATAGCGGGATTTATATAAAACATATTGCCTCCGGTGAATGTGCCTTCCTTAAGCCGCACATACGTCCTTTTAAAGCCAGGGAACAAGCTCTCATTTAAACCTTTCTCCACGATCGGATAACACAGATCTGCATCAGCATTTATACACCGATTCACAAAGTCATCCACCGCTTGAACTGTGATCATCGGTATATCAGATGAGACGATTATCACCCTTTTGTCGGTTTTAAAAGGCTGCATGGCAGCCTCCAGGTTTTCAAAAAATGAACCCCTATCCTCAAAATAATAGTCTACCCTATCCCTAAGGCAATCCTTTAAAGGTTCAACCGGCCCCACAATGGAAATGCCGTGTACCAACGAAGAGCACCTCAAGGCATCAACGACATATTCTATCATTGGACGGCCACAGATGCTGAGCAATGCCTTATTGGCTACATTAATCTTGGCCAGGTCGGCCTGGTTATCTCCAGCTAATATTACCGCGTTCATATTTTAAGAAACCACCTCCACCACCTGGACCCCCAAGCCCGTGGTTTGAACGACAAAACACTGCGAATATTTTGGATTGAGCGCGGCATATGCCTTTCGCGCGGCACGCTCATCTCCAAAAAGGCCATATACAGTGGGACCGCTCCCACTCATACAACATCCAATAGCCCCTTGCCTCATAATATCGTTCTTAACCGTATTTATCTGAGGGCACAATTCAACGGTTACTTCCTCAAGAACGTTTACCATGTTTCGGGCAATGCCTTCAAAATCCCTGCGCTGTAAACTATCCATCATGCCGGATATATTCGGCTTTACAGATACTTTGCGCAAATCCAACTTGCCGTAAACCTCGGCCGTAGATATGCGCTGCTCAAGGGTTACCAGCACCAGCCATATCCCTTCAGCTGGAGAAAGCGCCGTTATCTCCTCTCCTCTGCCTCTAGCCAGGGCAGTGCCCCCAACGACGCAAAACGGTACGTCGCTACCTATAATGCCTGCCAGAGCCATAAGGTCCTTCTCTTGAAGATTAAGACCCCACATCCTGTTAAGTCCCACCAGTACCGCAGCAGCATCAGCACTTCCCCCCGCCATACCTGCCGCCACAGGGATATTCTTGTGTAGCTCAATCTCGAGGCCCTTTTCAATGCCGAACCTGTCTTTAAACAAAGCAGCGGCCCTATAAGCCGTATTAGTTTTATCCAAAGGTATTCCGTCCATATGGCATTTGATGCTTATTCCCTTGTCTTTTTCCGTAATGGAGACGATATCCCATAGATCTACCGACTGCATGACCATTTCTACATCGTGATATCCATCGGAGCGCTTGCCTAACACATCTAGCGCCCAATTGATTTTTGCATAAGCCTTTAAAACAATCCTTCTCACTGTATCCCCAATCCTTATTCTTACAGGATATTTATTAAAAACATTGCTTTTAGTAATTATACATTAACATATTCATCTTGCCAATGTCTCCATAAATTTATAAGCTACACAAAAGCAGGCAATATGTAAGGCCATAAAAAACAAAAGCGTGTTCCAATGCCCCAAATACACGATAGCCTTAATTCAGGGCCATGAACACGCATAAGTTTTTAAATCCATTTGGATTTCACAGCGAAACCTCAAGCTTCTTATAGATGAGCAGCTTATCTCCAGGAGTCAGCACCTGGGATTCATCTATCTCGTTATACTTCAAAATGGTGGCTATCGTGGTGTTGTATTTCTTAGCTATGGACCACAGGCTGTCTCCCGGCTGAACGAAATATACAAAAATACCCGAGTCTTCTCCCTGTTTCAACTCCTCAACTTCAACATCCAGAAATACTTCCCTTTCCTCGCTGGTAAACACTTTTGCTTCTGCCGTCATCACCGCACGAAACTCCACTTCATCGGGAGCAATTAAAGTACAGTTCACATGATCTATCAGCAGCTGGCTTTGGCATTCCATGTCTTCCTGTGCTCCTTCAACTACTACGCTCTGCCTGAAGGGGATATCCTCCTTTATGCTAGCCGGCCCATAGGAGGGATCGGTGGGTTGGTAAATCACCTTGCTCACCAGTACTCCCTCAATGACTACCTTGCCATCGCTTATATGTTGATCTGTAATTATGGGTTTTGCTTCAGCATAAAGGATTCTGGCAGCTTGTGGAACGTTTTCCGGGAATGTCATACTGTCCTTTACCACCACTTGCTCCTGTGTTTCCCCCACTACTTGCGTTAGCTTTATTCTTCTCTTCTTTGGCTGAATGGATAATCCCGGACAGTAGGCATCTATCAGCAGCTCTTTTGTCTCGGTTTCAAACACCTGGGCCTCGGCTGCTATCACTGCTTCCACATTAAGCACCCGCATCTCTCCATTGATATCTTCCCTGGGGTCAAGGAAAAGCTCCTGTACCCATACATCAGCGGTGCACTCCAAACCCTGATACGCCCCTACGATGTCCACGGAATGAGTAAACGGCATGTCGTAGCTCACATGCTGAAGCGGCTCGTTGGGTTCGTCGCACAGGTAAACAAGCTGGATCTTTATATTTCCCTCAATGATCACCCTGTTATCCTCGACTTTTTTATTATTGATCTTTACTGAAGCACTTTTCTTCAATATCTTTTGTATAGAAGGCATTCCTTCCTCCAACTCTAGGTCTTCCCTGACTATAGCCTGTGAACTGCCCTCCCCTTGGCTGTGCGACACCGTTACCTTATCCTTAAGCATCTGGACGGCGGGCATATCTTTGAAATTCTGGATGACCTCCAGCTGAATGACATCGTTGACCTTGCCTTGCAGGCCAACCACCGTCTTTATGTTAAGTTTTCTGCTGTTTATGATTTCATATTCAATGTGCTCAATCTGCCATTTCAATGCGGACAGCATGTTGGGCTTGGCACCCGGCATATCCAGATAATGAGTAAAGCCTGTCTCTGCCTCTAGGCTCTCTATTAGCTGAGAATCGCTTTGGCCAACATACAAGACGGTACAGCGCACTGTCCCTTCTACCATCACCTTGTCCTGGATTACCTCTTTGCTGCTTACAACTACCGTACCGTCAACATCCAGTACTCTAGCAATATCAGGTTTAGCCTCTGGAACTACAACATCCCATTCGACCAAGGCCTGCGATAGCTCTTGCCCCACCGTTTGATCCACTTTCAAAACATCCCTTGTGCATTCGACGGTCACCTTCACTCCTCCTCCCCACGCTTTTGTCCCATAAAAATATCTATTATAATAAATATAGGCGATCGTCGAAAAATATGTTTAAATCCTTTCGTTATTTTTGCATATCACTACTTCCACATTGGATGTGAGTATATCGAAATATGTAAATGAAAGCGTTTGAACAGACCTGTCATCTATGTTGACTCGCACCGTAAAAATACAAGGATAAACCTCATGGATAACCCCTTCCTTGATAAGGCTCCTCTTTCGCCCTCTGTTTGCTTTTAGCTTGACCCTCTCACCTATATTAGACTCCACTGCTTTTCTAACCTTCATCAAAGCCTGTGCGTCAATCATAAACCTCACCTTTAAACAAAAATTTTATCCAGGATTATTTTTGCCACAAATGGCATAAAATATATTTGAAAATAAAAATTTATGTTCCCTTTCTCCAGCTTACGCCAATCACAAGATAAGGGATGCCATACAACTGGCATCCCTTATCCTTTAAAAAATAAAAACGCCCATGCTGTAAAAACAGCAGAGCGCATAACAGCAAACTTATGATATGAATTATTTCTCTTCTTCATCTTCTTCAAACTCTTCATCGAATTCCTCTTCAATCTCCAAATCCTCCAGGGGTTCCAGATCCTCTGCTTCAGCAAGGTCCTCCAAATCTTCCAATGAGCTTAAATCATCATCGATGTCCTCGCTAAATATCTCGTTGTCTTCATCGACTGCTAATAAGAAGTCATCCCAGCCGTCCCCTTCGATGCGCTCTCCCTCACCCTCTTTCATACGTTCCATGGCACACTGGTAACACATCTCTTCCCCCGGTTCAATGATATTTTCCCCACATTCTGGACATATATCGTATTCCTCTTCCCTGTCATTATCGCTTAAAGACTTTCCAACTTCCTCCAAGCATACTTTACATAGAGACTCAGTATCTTTAATATAGTTCAAATTGCAACGTGGGCATTTCTTATAAGCCATCCCCTTATATCCCTCCGAAAACAAAATTTGCATTATTTAGAATTTTTCAATTGGGTTAAATACAGGTTAAGTAAATTGTGCGGTTTACATTTATTTTTTATTCATTAACCTCCAGGAAAATTCTCTTAATAAATTAATATAAATCTATATTAAAATCAAGATATTTTCTCAATCATTATCTACAACTTGTTCATAAAGTTATCCACAATATCCACATAATTATCCCCAGGTCCCTATTTTATAGCCTTTTTAATTGTGGATATATGGGCTTACTTTTCCACAAAGCCCACATCACATATCCACACCTCAGGCAAAAGGATATATGAGCAATCCACCATCCAACACCCTTAAACGTTCAAAGCCCATTTGCCTAAGCTTCATAAAGGCAAGATAGGCCCTCCTACCTCTCTCGCTTATTAATACTATATTGCGTTGTCCGTCTAGTTCGTCCTTCCGAGCTTCCAATTCCTCCAACGGTATGTTTATAGCTCCCGGCAATGTTCCCATCTTAAACTCTGATTCAGTGCGAACATCCAACAGAATGACTTCTTCATTCCGCATAAGGTTATTTAGCTCAAAGGGTGAAATGCCTTTAAATTTACCTTCCAGCTTATTGAGCATCACACGGGCTACAAGCGGAATGGGATGCAGGTTCATGAAATACGAAAAATGACGAGACACATCCAGTATGGCCAAGTCCCTGGCCGTACCGCCCATACTTATGACGGCAGCCACTGTATCGACCAATTTATCTGACAAAACTCCCCCCACGCACTGCGCCCCCAGTATCTTGCCATTGGACCTATCAACCATGAGCTTAATCACATTTTCCTTGTAACTTCCTCCACACGCATACCTGTCATCATAGACCGAAACGATGGCTGTCTCTACTTCATAGCCTTCTTCTTGGGCCTGCCGTAAAGAAAGGCCCGTTCTGGCTATGCCAAGTTCAAAAGCCTGTATACTTATGGTGTCCAACACCCCTCTCTCCAAGGGGTAGCCATTACCACCAGCTATATTTTCGGTCATCACCTTAAGCGCCATATCGTCAACTGCCTGTCTGTAAAGGCATACAGGCTTACCGGTTATCTGATGGATCCTCTGGGCACAGCTACCCACGGCATATATGCCAGGCACATTGGTCTCCATATATTGGTCCACTTCAATTGCACCGCTAGCCCCTATTATAATGCCTGCTTTTTTGGCTGTTTCCACATTAGGCTTCATATCCTCCAACCATATGACCAAATCGGCAGGAAGGATGTGCTCGGGAGTATGAACCTCAACCACATCCCCTTTTGCATTGCCTATTAATGAAAGGACTTTCTCTTCCACCAGCACTTCAACGCCTTTGTGTCCCATCTGTCTCCTGACCAGTTCGGCCATTTCCATATCCAACTCTGGAAGTATCTGCGGCCCTTTTTCCACAAGAGCAACCTTAACGCCTCGCTTCCACAGGCTTTCAGCTACGTACACCCCCACCATGTGGGCTCCTACTACAACGGCCTTCTTTATTCGCCCAGCTTCTATTCCCTCTTGAATGGCCATCACATCGTCCAGAGACTTGAGAAACACAACATTGCCCAGATTGATGCCGTCCACCGCTGGTACAGACGGAGCAACTCCTGTGGCAATGATCAGCTTGTCGTACTCTACTGCAGAACTAAACCCTTCTTTTAAATCCTCAAACACCACTTTTTTTTCAAGGGGAAGAATGTCCGTCACTCTGAGATGCGTTAAAATGTCAATACTATACTGCGATTTAAAGGTTTCCATAACGCTTTCCATAAAAGAAAAAACGTCCTCATCAGAATTTTGGATGAAATAAGCAAGTATATAACTGTTAAACGAAAGGTGCTCACCCGGTATTAGCACCTTTGCTTCTATTTCCGGATTTTCTCGAACAGCTCTAGCAGCTGCCTTTATACCATCGAGCTCGTCCCCAATCACAACCAGCCTTTTCTTACCCATAAATTATTCCTCCTTTACCCCTGTAGAAAAAGGGGGCTCATCATCGAGCAGAACTTTCACCACTTTAATGGCATCATCGTGGACCACCGAATACCTTACCTCCACCCCTCTTCGTTCTCCTCTAATGATACCTCTGTCCTTCAGTATCCCTAAGTGCTGGGAAATCGTGGACTGGGGAAGCTTTAAACACTCCTGAATTCCAGATACATTACACGTATTATGCATAAGGCCGTGTACAATACACAACCTTATAGGATGTCCCAACGTCTTCAAAAGCTCCGCCTTATGCTGATACTTCGACACATCCATTTATAACCCATCCTTCCTACCATGAATACTTTCCATGTCGTCTATCTATTATATCCTTGTACTATCATATTATGATAGGAAGGCGCTGTCAACATTTATTAAACGTTCAACAGCTACGCCGAGCGCTCCATGCTCAGCTTGTCGGCAACCAATGCAATAAATTCCCCATTGGTAGGCTTTTCATTTTTACCATATACAACATACCCAAACAGTTTGTTGATGTTTTCCACTTTACCACGGCTCCAGGCCACGTCTATAGCATGGCGAATAGCCCGTTCAACCTTGCTGGGAGTGGTATTAAATTTTTTAGCAATGCCAGGATAAAGCTCTTTGGTAATGTGGTTTATAAGTTCGGAATTTTCCACTACCATCTTGATGGCCTCTCTCAAGAAGTGATAACCTTTGATGTGCGCAGGGATTCCAATGCTCAAGAATATGTTGGAAATCTTTTCTTCAAGATTCTCATTTTTTACAGCACCAGCTGAGTTGGCCTTGGCCGGTTCGATTTTGTGCATAACTTCCCTTATTCTCTTAACCATCATTCCTAGGTCAAACGGCTTCACCATATAATATTTGGCACCCAATTCTATGGCTCTCCGAATTAAATCCTCTTGCCCTACTGCTGATAAACATATTACCGAAGGAGAGGATTGCAGACCGCCTGCATTGAGATGTTCAAGCACTCCCAAACCATCCAACTGAGGCATGATCATATCCATGATAACTACATCGGGACAAGCCGCCTTTATGATCTCCAAACCTGTTACTCCATCCCAAGCCACCCCAACCACTTCCATATCGTCTTGCATGTTGATGTATTCCTTTAAAATCTCTCTTATACCCGTGTTATCATCCAAAATCACAACTTTGATTTTAGATCCCATTTTTTACCCTCACCCCTTAAACCATCACTTTTAATGTTAAATTTAGACGAAATTTGTTACTTTTTATCGAAAATTCCCATAATTAGTATAATTTGTAAAACACTCTTTTATTTTACCATATTTCTTTAGAATTTGAAAGATGGCGTCAGCAATATTTTTAAACAATAAAAAGGACAAAACGCCAAATATAGCGCTGTCCTTTTTATTTTTACATCTCAGCTTATTGAGCAAATTACATCTTTAGCCCAGCTTAAAAGTATATTCAATAGGGATATGCGATTTGTCCCGTGTGAGCATCGATATATAGCAGCCAATATCCCATTCCATAACCGTACCTTGATGGGGCCCATCTATAAAATCCTTGCATGGGCAGGGGTGGCATGGTGCCGTACGGTCCCGGAATCCCGTATGCTACATAGCGAACTTCCCCTTTCTCCTTCACAAGCCCTACAATATAATGTCCATAATAATGACCTTTGCCAATATGCTGGGGTGCTATGTAGGCATATTGGCCGTAATCATCCTCATATGGCACTTCAACCCACTGGACCTCTCCCATCTCTGCCATAAATGGATACACCCTTCTATGGGTCTCAAACAACCTGGTATAATATTCCTTGGTCTTCTCCCAGTAGGTTTGTTTTCTCGATAGGTCAGGCCTGCGCTGTTGAATCCCGGCTTCTCCCTCGATGGATCCGAGTTCAGCTTCATCTGTCTGCTTTTCAACCTGCCCTCTTGCGGAGACCGCCCCTTCTGTCACAGATTCTTGAGCTCTAAATTTACCAATCTCCTTATCTACTTGAAAAACGTCTTCCATTGAAGCCTCCGTTGCACCACCAACACCTGGAACATCCTCTTTGATCTCTGCCTCAACTACATCCCGTGACATTTCAGATGGGCCATAGCCTTCATCGTTCTGTATATCCATGGCCTCTTCATCCCTCTTCGGCCCCTGTGCCATCATCGTACTATCTTCCAGCTTTTCCTTATTGCCATCTGAGTTTTTCACTATATCAAAATCTTCTCTTTCCTGCACCTGTTCCACCCGCGATCTTTCGCTCTCTGTTTGGCTTTCCTGCATTTTGCTTTGCAACAAAGGGCCTAGCGCCGAAATTATGTCCTGTATAGTTTTTGGCTTTCTATTCTCCCCTTCCTCCTCAAGCGACCTCATCTGGCCGCCCTCTTTCCTGCTCTCAGGCACCGCCTTTACAGCCGTATTATAAAATTTCCCGATATCCCTTTTTATTCGCCCTGCCCAATCCAGTTCTACTCGTTTATTGGCATAACCCACCAACGGATAACTGATATCATCACGGTCATAGCATACAACGGCTAGTCCATGGAATTGGTCAAGAGAATAGCCTGAACCATCAACATCGTTCACGTTTATTTCTACAGTGCATTCTCCACGTCCCCGCTGGTCAACGTAGATGCTGGCAATTCTTTGAGGAGGTATCCCTCCCTGTGCCGATACCAAAAAGACGTCATACCCTTCCCGTTGAACCCCCCGGGATTTTAAATCCTGTACATGGAAATACATCCTGCATTTGTCATTCCGCACCTCAATTTTACAATACCCCGCAGGCGGCTTCTCAGTTTTTACGTTGAACTTTGAATCCCAAGGTTGTAAAATAACAAACGAACGATGATAATACCCTTTAGCCAACTCTTCTCCCTCCTTTACTTTTTTACTATAAATATATGAAACAAGACAAAAAAAGAAACCCCAATTCTATCGAATTGGGGTCTTTCTTGCTATTCCAAGCACAGCGCATTGGCTATATCAGCATATTGTTGTATGGTAAGGTCCTCACCCCTCATTTGAGGGTCGATATTGCATTTGTTCAATACATCATACAATCTTCCTTTATCCACGCCTTCCAGCTCCAAAGCCCTCAAGGCATTGAGTATGGTTTTTCGTCGCTGGCCGAAAGCCGCCCTTACCACCTTGAAAAACAGCCCGGAATCTTGTACCTGTACTGGCGGATTAGGCCTCCTCTTGAGCAGCACAATGGCCGAATCCACCTTGGGGGGAGGGATGAACACATTGGCCGACACAACGGCTACTATTTCAGGGCAAGTATAATACTGTACAGCAATGGACAGCATCCCATAGTCCTTTGTGCCAGCCACAGCCGTCATCCTCTGTGCTACTTCCTTTTGCACCATGACCACCATGGATTCATAAGGCAGGCCGCTTTCCAGAAACATCATCAACACCGGCGTGGAAATGTAATAGGGCAAATTGGCTACCACTTTAAACGGCTGGCTCCCAAAGTATTGCAGTACCAGCCTATTTATGTCCAGTTTGAGAATATCCCCATGAACAAGCGTCACATTAGAACAGCCCGACAGGACATCATGAAGGATGGGAAACAGCCTACCATCTATCTCAATTGCCACTACCTGTTTTGCAGCGTTAGCCAGCTCCCTGGTCAAAGTGCCTATCCCTGCTCCGATTTCCAGCACGACATCTTCTCCACGGAGTTCAGCTGCCTTTATTATCTTGACAAGTATATTTCTATCAATCAGAAAGTTTTGCCCCAAACCCTTTTTAAAGCTCACCCCGTATTGGGCCATGAGCTCCTTTACCACTCTCGGCGAAGTAAGCGGTTGTACATCCTTGCACATCATCATTTAGGAAAATACACTCTAACACTCCTTCTACCAAATCTTATGCACTGGCTTTCGCTATCCATAAATACATCGATCCTATATCCCTTGATAGCTCCTCCGATATCCATGGCTTTATAGTAACCGTTTAAATGCTCCCATCCCTTAGGGAACTCTATATACACCGTCTTGTATAATGGAATTATCCTGGGGTCTACCGCGATATAGCCCACCTTTGGCATAACACCTGTTTTGGTAAGCCTGCCAGTATGGGTATAAGCCGTAGCCTCAAAGGTCTTCACAGTAGAATAGCGCAAAACATCTCCACGCGAGGTTATCTTCTTCTTTACCGTTCCAACATGCACAACGCGATCTACCGGCTGTACTGCCACCTTTTCCTCTATCACTCTTCTCGATATCTCCTGGCCATCCCGATAGACGACCAGTACCTTCCTCTCAAGCTGCCCTTCTTTCCCCTCCTGAACAACCTTCTGTACGCCCTCATCCATACTATCGTTCTTTTTGACAATCACGCTGTAATCAATGGGCTCCCTTTCCGTGATAATCTCTTCATCGTACCTAGTCACTATGATCTTCTCGCCGGGGATGGCACCGGCATCTAACTTGTAGTTTACCACATCCTTCTCCCTCAAAGCAATACCAGCCTTGTTGAGTACCTCGGCTACCGTAGCTCCTTTAGGAAGGTATACTGTTTTTTCTTCTTGATCGGCCATGACATGGAAAGGCAAGGTGCGCGTTATCTCAATTACTACACCATCGTAAAGCCTATCTTCTCTATCGAGATTTATGCTGTCCCCTGGGCCCAGCTCAATTTCGTATTTTTTTAGAAAATCGTCAATCGTTTTCTCTAAAGTAACTATTTCGACCTCCCGACCATCATCTCTCAAGGTGACCGCATAGCTAATGTTGTCTATATAATAAACAGCTGCGGCCGAAACTCCGCTTAATATTAGCAGGGCAATCAGGATCGCCAGTAAAGACTTGCTATTTAAAGCCTTACCCGCCCTGCCTATTCGAGGTTCCATAAATCACCCTCCTTCATTCATCAAGGCATCGCGGGAGCCACATACAGTAAAAGCAGCTAAAAAAACCGTTATTACATTGTAATATTTTTTTAACATTTTGTCAACGTTTCGTAACATTTATGGCATAGATATAGCTTTAAGCCACAAGCCCCAAAAAAGCTATTTCCATACCTTATAGGGATATTCTTTCATTCTATTTCTATATTATTCCATTGGATATGAATTCTATACTTATGAATTCTATACTCTTGATTGCGGTTGACAATAAAAATTCACCAGATGAATATTACAATAATGTATGATAAAATATACAAAAGCGCGGATTATTGAGAAAGAGGTGAAAGGCACTCATGAAAAGATTTGCGGTATTAATGGCATTAAGCTTGATCATTTGCTTCATAGTATCGGCTTGCTCCAAGCCCGATCCTGAAGAACCTGCCAACGCTTATCTGGATGCTTGGAAACACGGCAAATATCAGGACATGTATGAACTCCTATCCTTGGAATCGCAATCCTCTATCGCTGAAGAGGAGTTTGTAAACAGATACTCAAACATATTTTCGGCTATCAAATTAGATAAGCTGGAAATCACCACACAAGAAATTATAATTGAAGACAATGAGGCCTATCTTCCTTTTAAGGCCGAGTTCTATACAAATACAGTGGGAACCTTCCAGTACGAATATACTCTTCCGCTGGTTTTGGAGGACAAGCAATGGAAGATAGCATGGTCGCCTTCCCTCATATTTCCCATCATGGACGAAGGAGATAAAGTGAGAATCGCCCAGCAGGACGCCAAACGGGGAGCCATCACCGACAGGGAAGGGAATCCGCTGGCCATTGACGGGCCGGCTTACACAGTAGGAGCCAAGCCGTCGGCCATCCCCGACATCGATGACTTTGTAAAAGCCCTGGCACCTCTTATAGAAATGGACGAAAGCGCAATACACAGCATACTCAACCAAAAATGGGTAAAGGATAATCCCGACTTATTTGTACCCATCAAAAACTTACCCTTCAACATCCCTGAAGACTATAAAAATGAGCTCCTCAACGTGAAAGGGGTCATGTTGTCCAGCAAAAGCTATACCACTCGCCAGTATCCTATGGAGAGAGCATTTGCCCACGTAACGGGATATGTTCAACGGATCAACCAGGATGAGCTGAAGGAAAAATCATCCAAGGGATATGAAGCAGAGGACCTGATTGGACGGCAGGGTATGGAAGCAGCGCTGGAAGAAATCTTAAGAGGCCAAAGAGGTTATACCCTCTACATAGAGGACCGGGAAGGGAAGCAAAAAAATATCATAGCCAAGGTGGAAGCCCAGGACGGCAACGACGTTATGCTGACCATCGATCCCAACCTTCAAAAAATCGCATATGAGGCACTAGAAGGCCATAGAGGTAGCGCTATAGCTTTAAACCCGGCTACCGGCGAAATACTGGCCATGGTAAGCCAACCTTCCTTTGACCCCAACGTATTTCCCGTGGGAGTGTCTCCTTCCTCATGGAAAGCAATATCCCAGGATCCTAACCACTCGCTTATAAACAGGTGCATACAAAGCCTATATCCGCCGGGATCGGTATTCAAACCTTTCACGGCAGCCATGGCCCTGGAGCTTGGGGTCATCACTCCGCATACCGTGGTACCCGAAGCCCAAGAAGAGGAATGGATTCCCTCGCCCAACTGGACGGCTCCGCCTATCAGGCGGGTGTCCCATCCAGCAGGGGAAGTAAACTTACGCAACGCCATCGTGTGGTCCGACAACATATTCTTCGCATGGACGGGACTAAAAATAGGCTATAAAGATTTCGAAGCGTTTGCCAACCGATACGGGCTAGGCCAATCGTTCCCCTTCATCTTACCGGTAAAAAATTCACAGGTGAAAAACGACGCCTCCCAGTGGAGCGATGCCCTACTTGCCAACACCAGCTATGGACAGGGCGAAATGCTGGTAACCCCCTTGCAGATGGCTGCCATGTATACCGCCTTTTACAACGGCGGCAATATGATGCTTCCGCAGATTATAAAGGAAATTCGTACCGCCTCGGGTCAAACGGTGGAATCCTTACAGCCCAAGCCATGGCTGGAGGGCGTCATACCCCAACAGCAGGTGGAAACCCTGCTACCCATGCTGGTGGACACGGTGGAAGACCCCACCGGGACGGCGCATAAAGTAAAAATTCCCGGGCTTACCATCGCTGGCAAAACCGGGACAGCACAGGTTGGGGATAAAACCCAAGAGATAGCGTGGTTTATCGGATTCACCTTAAATACCGAAAAACCCCTTCTAGTATGCGTGGCACTGGAAGTGCCTGCGGGCGAAGGGGATGTAAAGCTGGATATAGCCAGGAGGATGTTTGCCGAATATTACCGGTAAGCATCCTCCTCATTCTATCATCCGGCGTACCCTAAGCTGAGCGCCTATATCTTCTGCAATGGCACGACACCTTTCGATATCATCAGGGGATAATACGTCCACCACCGAAAGCACCACCGTTGGAATGACCTTGACGCATTCCCTGGCAAACTCCACAATACCCTCAAAGGCTTGCTCCCCATAGCACGAATGGCATATGGCGTCATACTGTTCAGCGGTGGGAGCATTGAGGCTTATGGAGATTACATCTACCAATCCTTTGAGGAGTGGCACCACATTCCTTCCGTGGTAAAGGTTAGCCTGGCCGTTGGTGTTTATCCTTACCTTACCCCCTTTTTTCTTTACTTCCCCGGCAATCTCTATGAGCTCCTCAAGCCTTATCATGGGCTCACCGAATCCGCAAAACACTATTTCGCTGTACTGAGTGGGATCCCCTATCTGCTGAAGCACCTCTTGAGCGGTAGGCTCGTCATCCAACCAGAGGTCATACTCTCCCATACCATCATGGGTATTGCGAATGCAAAAATCGCAGCGGTTGGTACACCGATTGGTTAAATTGATGTATAGAGCATCCCCTAACCTATAGACGTAAGTATTCATTGCTCCATCTCCTTCTTTGCTGAATCCATTCATCATATCTGTTATCTTTTAACGCAATTATCTATATTTTAAATAGCTTTTTTGCATTATTCAAGGTAGCCTCAGCGATCTCCTCAAAGGTCATCCCACGGACCTCGGCAATCTTTTGGGCCACCAGCCTTACATAGGCGGGATTGTTGCGTTTGCCTCGATGAGGTGTAGGCGCTAGATAGGGGCTGTCGGTTTCAATGACCAGCCTGTCCAGGGGAACTTTTTGGGCTACCTCCACCGGCCGTTTGGCATTCTTAAAAGTGACAGGCCCACCCAAAGAAATATAAAGCCCCAAGTCCATGAAATCCTTTGCCATCTCCCAGCTTCCCGAATAGCAGTGCATCACCCCGCCCAATATCCTATCCTTTTTAGCCCTGAGTATATCAAGCACCTCTGCATGGGCCTCCCTATCGTGTATGATTATGGGCAGCCCCAAGCCATATGCCAAATCTATCTGCCGGGCAAACCACTCCCTCTGCAGCTCCCTAGGCGAAAAATCGTAATAATAGTCTAAGCCGATCTCGCCAATGGCCACAACCTTATGGCTTTTAGCAAGGGCTTCAATAGCATCCAAATCATGGCTGTCCATTTGCGACACATCGTGGGGGTGAACCCCAACAGCGGCGTATATGAAAGGATACCGCGCCGCCAGCTCTACCGACATACGAGAAGTTCCAAGGGTGGAGCCTACGTTTACAACGTAGACCACACCCTTTTCGGGCAGCTCTTCAATCAGCTGTTCCCTGTCCTCATCAAACCTTTCATCCTCCAGGTGTGCATGGGTATCAAACAGCATCTCCATCCCCTCAATTCCCTTTTTATACTACTTCACGCGCTTTGTATACACCTGTCAGCTTATTTTGGAGCCACTGGCGATGTCACCATCCACAGTCAACAAGGTCAAGTTCCCATCATCATCGGTGGCAGCCAGTATCATGCCTTCCGATACTATGCCCATGAGCTTAGCGGGCTTTAAGTTGGCCAGCAGTATGACCTTCTTGCCCACCAGCTGCTCGGGCGCGTAATATTTAGCAATCCCCGAGACGACCTGGCGCGTCTCGCCTCCCACCTCTAGCATCAATTTAAGCAGTTTATTGCTCTTTTCCACAGCTTCAGCGCTTACAACCTTTGCTACCCTAATGTCCAGCTTTGCAAAGTCATCGATGGTAATCTGACCACCGCCCTGCTCTTTCTGTTGACAACTCCCCTCTAGCTCTTGATGTCCAGCGCCAGTGGCAGCCTGTACTGCTTCTTTGGTAGCAGTGTGGGTTGCAGCATCGTTCTGGCTTGCTTGCTTAGCCCTTTGCTGTATCTCCTCCAGCTCTTTAAGCTCCTTCTCCACATCCAACCTGGGAAATATGACCTCACCGCGTTGCACCCTAGTCCTCGGAGGTAGCTTCCCAAACTCGGCCAGGCTATCCCAAGTGACAAGGCTTTCGTCCTTTATGCCCAGCTGCTGGCAAATCTTCTGGGGCGTCCTCGTCATGAATGGGCTGATCAACACCGATATGATGCGCAGGCATTCCGACAAGTTATAAAGCACCGTGCCCAATCGATGGCGCTTACCCGGGTCTTTGGCCAAAACCCATGGAGTTGTCTCATCTATATATTTATTGGCCCTGCCAATGAGCTTCCATATCTCGGCCAAAGCGTTGCTGTATTCAAACCTATTCATCAGTTCTTCTACCCTGGAAGGAGTAGAAACTGCCAATTGCCTCAGCTCGGCATCGATATCGTCAAGCTCTCCCGGTTGCGGAATCAAACCGTCAAAGTATCTGTCCACCATGGCTATGGTGCGGTTGACCAGGTTACCCAAATCGTTCACCAGATCCGAATTTATCCTGTTGATCAGAGCCTCATTGGAAAAGACCCCATCGGCACCAAAGGGTACCTCCCTCAACAGGAAGTAGCGTATGGCATCCACGCCATAGCGCTCAACTAGCACCACCGGATCCACCACGTTCCCCTTGGACTTGGACATCTTCCCACCTTCCAACACCAGCCAACCATGGCCGAACACTTGCTTGGGCAGGGGTTCACCCAGGGCCATCAGCATTATGGGCCATATGATGGTGTGGAACCTAACGATTTCCTTGCCTACCAAGTGTACGTCAGCCGGCCAATACTTCCTGTATTTCTCGTCGTTATCGGTCATGTATCCCAAAGCAGTGATATAGTTGGAAAGGGCGTCAATCCACACATATACGACGTGTTTGTCATCGAAAGGCACAGGGATACCCCATCTAAATGAGGTACGAGAGACGCACAGGTCCTCCAGCCCGGGCCGCAGGAAGTTGTTGAGCATCTCGTTCTTGCGGGATGGTGGCTGTATAAACTCATCATGGGCCTCAATGTACTCTATCAGCTGCTGCTGGTACTTCGACAGTTTAAAGAAATAGGCCTCCTCCTTCACCAGCTCTACCTTTCTGCCGCAATCGGGGCACTTCCCGTCTACCAGTTGCCGTTCAGTCCAGAACGATTCACAGGGAGTACAATACCATCCCTGATATTCGCCCTTGTATATGTCGCCCTGGTCGTACAGCTTCTTGAAGATCTTTTGTACTACCTTCTCATGCCGCTCTTCGGTGGTACGGATGAAATCGTCATAGGATATATCCATCAGCTTCCACAGCTCTTTGATGCCAGCTACTATGTTGTCCACATATTCTTTAGGGGTCACCCCCTTTTCCCTGGCCAATCGCTCTATCTTTTGCCCGTGCTCATCGGTCCCCGTCAAAAACATTACGTCGTAACCCGTCAGCCTCTTGAACCGCGCCATGGCATCGGCCGCCACCGTAGTATAGGCATGCCCAATGTGAAGCTTATCGCTGGGATAATATATGGGAGTAGTAATGTAAAAGGTCTTTTTACCGTCCATATTCAACCCTCCTCTTTTTTGTTGTTTAATTGCCACATTTCTCTGAATTTTTATTGTGTTCTTTGCACCTAACCAAAACCGCAAAGCAATAACCAGCCTGCCACTATCAAAGTCCACAAATCTCACACAGCATTCAAAAACGTCCTACCTGACCATATGGTGATGCGCCTCAAAGGTCCTCAATGCAAAAAACCCCTCGCTCCCACATAGGGGCGAGGGGTATCCTTCGCGGTACCACCCTAATTCTTTTTCGCCTCGCGGCGAAAAACTCTGCCGGTGACCATCATCACCTGCGCCTATAACGGGACCTCCCGTAACGGCCTACTCATCACTTCGACCGCTCCGCTCCAAGACCATGTTCAACAGGAAACCCGCCACCGGCTTTCACCTACCCCGGCTCTCTGAAGGCGTGTTTACCCGCCTACTCTTCTCTTCATCGCGTTTACGGATTCACAAATACTATACTATGATATATCCATTATGTCAAGTATTATTCCATTAAGTCGGAGATTTTATATCCTTTTTATCGATCCCTGGACTCATAAAATTGAAAAGCTTAACTTACTCCTTTGGCAGCTCTGCTTTGGATTTGACCGACACGGCATATTCCGATGGAGTCATATCAGTGATTTTCTTAAAGACATGGGAAAAATAATGGACCGAACTGAAACCCAGCCTTTCGGCTATCTCAGAAAAGTTGTAATTTTCCTCCCTTATAAGCTCTTTGGCCCTTTCAATCTTCATCCGCCTGAAATACTGTATAATGCCCGTCTGTTTCCTATCCTTAAACAAGCTCTTTATCCTGGTAGGGCTAAGGGAAAACTCCTTGCAAAAGTCATCTACAGTAAGATTTTTTTCGATGTTCTGCTCCATAAAACATATTATGCGATTCACTAGATCATCTTCCGCTCTGTGTCTGGTTAAGGAGGAAATACGTTCCTGCTTCTTTATGGCCGTATTGTTCCTTATAAGCGTTATGAGCAACATCTCCAGATATATCTTTATAAGCTGCTGCGCACCAAAAGGCTCATCCAACCTTTTGTCCTTGACTGTGATGAATTCATTGAGCCTCTTATTAAAACAATAGGTGCGTTCCCTTATCAGCTTGGCAAGCAGATTCTTCTCCTCTTCACCTGCCTTCAGTATCTTATTCTCAAAAAATTTCATGGCAGGGCTGTTACATACGAATGACGCCACTATGAGGTTAGGGGCAATCTTGCCATTTGCCCATACGCTATGGAATTCATTGGGTTTATGGAATATCATTTCCCCCTGCTGTAGCTGATAGCCCTCAGTGTCGGCCATGACCTCCACCTGCCCCTTATCCACATAGAGAAACTCCCAGAAATCATGGCTTTCGCCCTGAAACACAAAATCCTTGGCATACTCAAAATAAAACAAGCTCACAATCTCGTTTATCTCTATAACGCTGTCCAGGGGTATTTTGGGGTACTCTACCCTTTTATTCATAGACAAGGTAACGCGTTCCCCTTTCTAACCAAGAGTGTCCGATATTATAAAAAAAGAGTCTTTTTATGCAAAGAAAAAGAACCCGTTTCGATATATAATCAAAGACGTAGAAAGCATTTAAGCCATACAGAAATCGATTTTCATAGTCTATATAAATTTTAACAAATTCCTGTCATCAAATCAATAAAAGAGGGAGGTCAGCGGGTATGAAAAAGGGTATAAACATCTGGTCGTTTAAAAGGGGTATGACGGTAGCAGAATGCATAGCTATGGCTAAAGACGCGGGATTTGATGGTATCGAGCTCAGCCTGGACGAGCAGGGCGAGATCAGTTTAAACAGCAGCGAAAGGGATATCTTACGGATCAAAAAAATCGCCGAGGATACCGGCATCGAAATAGCCAGCCTAGCAACCGGCCTATACTGGGCATACCCCGTTACCAGCTCGGACCCCAAAATTAGGCAAAAATCCAAGGACATAGTAAAAAAACAGCTTGAGACGGCGGCTTTACTTGGAACAGACGGCATTCTAGTGGTACCGGGTATGGTAGCAGGGCTTTCGCCCAACAGCGAAGTGGTACAATACGACGTAGCCTATGAGCGCGCGCTGGAAGCCTTTGTGCAGCTTAAAGAAGAGGCAGAGGCCACCAAAGTCAGCATATGCCTAGAAAACGTGTGGAACAAATTCCTGCTGTCGCCTTTAGAAATGAGGGACTTCATCGACAAAATCAATAGCCCATACGTAGGAGTTTATCTAGATGTGGGCAACGTCATATACACGGGGTACCCCGAACACTGGATAAGGATCCTGGGCAAACGCATCAAGAAAGTACACTTTAAGGATTTCAGAAGAAATGTTGGCACCCTGGAAGGATTTGTGGATCTGTTGGCTGGAGATGTAAACTTCCCTGAGGTCATACAGGCCTTCAAAGAAGTAGGCTATGACGATTATGTCACCGCTGAAATGATACCCAATTACACCCACTATACCAACCAGATAATATACAATACATCCAAATCTATGGACAGAATTTTAGGAAGATAAAAACAAAAAGGAGGAGATACGTATGGTCAAGGTAGGGCTTATAGGCATAGGCTTTATGGGTAGAGGCCATTTGGATAACTATATAGAACTTGAAGCTGAGGGCTTCCCGGTCAAGCTGGTGGCTATATGCGATATAGACAAGGACAAATTCGAAAACAAATTCTTGCCTGGCAATATCGATGTAGGCAACAAAAAGTATGATTTTTCAAAATACAACTTGTATACTGATATAGACGAAATGTTGAAAAATGAAGATTTAGACTATGTGGACATTACGTTGCCCACCTATCTGCACGCCGAAGCAGCCATAAAGGCCCTTAACAGGGGCATGCATGTATTGTGTGAGAAGCCCATGGCTCTCACCGTGGACGAATGCAAAGCCATGATAGAGGCTGCCGAAAAAAACAACAGAAAGCTTATGATCGCTCAATGTCTGCGTTTCTGGCCAGAATATGAATATCTAAAAGAGTGCGTGGAGACCAACAGGTTTGGAAAGGTGTTGAGCGGCTATTTCTTCCGCGGTGGCGGGACGCCGAAGTGGTCCTACCAGAACTGGCTGCTCCAGAAAGACAAGAGCGGAGGAGCAATTTTAGACCAGCACATCCACGACGTAGACATGATAAACTGGCTGTTTGGTACGCCCAAGGCAGTTTCCACCATAGCCAAGAACGTAATCCCAGGCAGCGGGTATGATATCGTATCTACTCGATACATCTATGACGACGGCAAGGTAATAACGGCAGAAGACGACTGGGTATTAAACGGCGACTATGGCTTTAGCATGCTATACAGAGTAAACTTTGAAAAGGGCAACGTAGTATACGAAAGAGGCATTCTCAAGGTCAATCCCAACGATGGCAAATCCTTCACGCCCGATCTGCCGAAGGAAAACGGATACTATCGCGAGATAAAGTACTTTATAAACGCGCTGATCAACGATACCCCTATCGATATAGCTTCGCCGTACAGCACCATGGAAACCATACGCATTGCCCGAGCCGAAATAGAATCGGCCGATAACGGCGGCAAATTCATCGAACTATGAATCAGCAGATCCGCTGTAATATTTGATATACAGTTCACAAGAAGATCTCATCCTCTATAAGGTGAAGTGCCTCGCAGTTTATAACCCCATTTTAACGCTTTATAAGTTGCCTATTTTAAATAAGGAGGCAGGAATAATGTACAATTTGGATATAGGGGTCATTATCTCTCTAGAAAAGCTGCTTGAAAATGGAATACAAGAGTTAGAAGAGCTGGGCCTTGATACATGCCAAGTAAATGCATGGAATACTGATATACTGACAGAAGAAAATGCAAACAGATTAAAGGAGATGGCGGGAGATAAGGTAAGGATAGCCAGCGTATGGGTGGGATGGCCCGGTCCCAAAGCATGGAACTTCATTGATGGTCCCTCCACGCTAGGACTGGTACCAAAGGAATACAGGTATGTTAGAATGGAAGCCTTGAAGCGTGGAGCAGATTTCG
Source organism: Bacillota bacterium (assembly GCA_023622385.1). Classification (GTDB taxonomy): domain Bacteria; phylum Bacillota; class Clostridia; order Caldicoprobacterales; family Caldicoprobacteraceae; genus Caldicoprobacter. The sequence goes on from JAMNZI010000032.1 coordinate 22,216, forward strand.
CAAAAATACTAGGGGTAAACGATATTGTAACCCACGTAGGATTCATCCCCGAAAATCCATCCACAACGGAGTACCGCGAAACTGTCATCGCAGTGAGGGAAGTAGCCTCTTACTGCAAAAACCTCAACATCTACTTCAACTTTGAAACAGGGCAAGAAACTCCCATTACTCTGATTCGAACGATAGAGGATGTGGGCCTGGACAACCTGGGAATAAACCTTGACCCTGCCAATCTGTTGCTCTACGGCAAGGCCAACCCGGTGGATGCTGTAGATATATTTAAAGGCCTCATAAGGGGTGTACACGTAAAAGACGGCAAGTATCCCACCGATGGTAAGCACTTGGGCGAGGAAACGCCTGTAGGAGAAGGGCTGGTCAATTTTCCGGTGTTGATAGACCGCCTTGTAAAGTACAACTACAAAGGGCCGCTGATCATAGAGAGGGAAATATCAGGCCCCAAGCAGAAGGAAGACATCCTCAAAGCAAAGAACATACTGCTTGAAATCTTAAATAGGTATTGAAAAATTCCAATACAAACAGTAAAAGCAATTTAAAAGGGCTATGCTCCAATCAGCATAGCCCTTTTAACATCCCAGTGCCCTTTAACGCTAAATGTCTTTATTAAAGATCTTTATTGCAGAGCGGCAATGTTGTCATCGTCAGCATACTCGTCATTTGTACCGTCCCCATAGATGAAATTGTGAAGTAGAGCTTTGTTCTTTTCTATATCAGGCACCAGCACAGCCATGCCATCGATACGTTGGGGGGTAAACGTACCATCGGCTGGTATCCTGTACTGTATTATGTCCTTGTTTTTAAATCCTAAAACCGAGATTCCTAAGCTCAAAATTTCCGTCTTAGGCAGATTGGTCTCCACATAGGGCAATATGGTGGTCACCAAGCCTGGCAGTTTTAAAGGATTCATGGTTTTTGCCTTCTTAAATAATTCTGCTAGTACTCGCCTTTGTCTCTCAGTCCTTTCAAAATCGTCATTTCCAACTTTCCGCACGCGAGCATATGCCACCGCTTGCCTGCCGTTTAAAGTTTGTAGCCCAGGCTCTGTGAGCAGAGGGGCGGGCTTGGTGTTTTTGTTTAGACTGTTAAGCTCTTTTATGCAGGAATTAATATAGGGAATTTCTTTCTTTTTGACGTCTATCGTTATACCGTCCACCTGGTCAATGATCTTTTCTAAGCCAAAAAAGTCCACCGTCACATAGTAACGTATATCTAGGTCAAAGTTGGTGTTTACCGTTTTGATGGCGAGGGTAGGACCTCCAAAGGCGTAAGCCGTATTTATCCTGTTTTTGCCTTTGCCGGGGATGGACACGTACATATCTCGCATCAAAGAGGTAAGCTTAATGGCCTGGTTTTTCTTGTCGATAGTCGCAATCATTATGGTATCGGAACGAGATATACTGTTTTCAACTCTTGAGTCCAACCCAAACAAGAGTATGTTTGTTACGCCGGTTTCGCTGGCATCGGGAGCTTCTTCAGAAATCCCCAAATCTTCAGGGGGCAATTTTTCTGGAGGATCTGATGAGTCGGAAGAATCTGTATTTGCTAGAGAATTGTCTTCAATTTGATCAAGCAATATATAGATATAGGTAGCCGAGGCTATTAGAACGACAAGCAATATGGACAATACGGTTATTAAGAATTTTTTCATGTAAATACCCCCATTGAGCGTGATGTATAGCATTTAACATTATTCTACAAATTATGTTATAAGTCAATATAAGATTTTGAAATTTTAAAATTTATTAAAAAAGCCACATTATTATAAATAAATGTGTTAACATGGGAATATTTAAAAATATAACGACATTATGTTATCTTAATACTTGTATAATACAGCGTTTTAAATTTAAAGAGAAGGGTATTAATAAAATAAAAATGAGGAGGAATATATGTGGGGGACTTGGCTTTTATTTTTATGGTCTTCGTGGAAGGTGTGGCCTCTTTTCTATCTCCCTGCGTTTTACCGCTTATCCCAATATACCTGGCTTATTTGACAGGGCAGAGCGTCGATAACCTGTTGCAGAGGCCCTCCAGAGCTTACAGTACTGTGGTGTTAAACGCTCTTTTATTTGTAGTAGGTTTTTCTTTTGTGTTCATCAGCATGGGTACTGTAGCAAGCTCTTTTGGAAAGTTTTTAGTGGAGTACAAGGGTGTTATACGAAAGATAAGCGGAGCGCTAGTCGTGTTTTTTGGGCTGTTCCACATGGGGCTCATCCCCATTTCCTTCTTAAATTACGAGAAAAAGTTTAAGGCAAACGTCAATAGTCCTGGGCTTATTACCTCTGTCGTCATGGGTATGGGCTTTGCATGTGGATGGACACCCTGTGTAGGCCCAATGCTTGCTTCAGTGCTGGTCATGGCCAGCCAAGCTCGTACCGTTGGTGAGGGAATTGGCCTATTGGTGGTATATAGTTTAGGATTGGGTTTGCCTTTTGTGGTACTAGCAGCAGGTATGCGGGTATTATGGAAACCCATTAAAAAGCTATATAAATATATGGATATAATACGATGGGTCAGCGGTGGGATTCTCATCATAATAGGGTTATTGATATTTTCCAATAGATTGGCCTTTTTAGGCACATAATAAAAAATCATCTATGAAAGGATGATATAAAAAGCCATGGGCAAGTTTATCAGAATATTTTCCCTTTTGATGGCGTTTTGGCTGTTCGCAAGCGGATGCGCTATATCAAAGGAGGAACCTCAGGAAAAACCACAAAACCAGGTAAGTGAATCACAAGATGAGGATGCTGCCAATCCTTCACCAGATGAAAATGACGGCCAAAATGCTGCTTCACTACATGATATCTTAAAGAACAAATACTATTTTTTGGAGATAGACAAACCCATGAAGGATTTTGAGGCTGAAGATTTAAACGGAAACAAGGTCAAGCTGTCGGACTATAAAGGAAAAATCATATTTCTCAATTTTTGGGCTACCTGGTGTCCACCCTGTCGAGCCGAAATGCCTCATATGGAGGAATTTTATTCAAAGTACAAAGATGAAGACGTCGTCATTTTAGCAGTCAACTCCACTTCTGTGGAGCTTAAGGGCGGAACCGATGATAAAGCTGCCGAAAAGAAAGTCCGAAGTTTCATTGAGGAATATGGATATACCTTTCCTATACTTCTCGATAGGAATGACGAGGCATGGAAAATCTATTACCAGGCTGGGGTACCTGCTAATTATATTATTGACAAGGAAGGGATAGTTCGCTATCTTAAGGTGGGAGCCTTTTCAGGACTAGAAGAGATGGAGCTTACAGTCGAGGCAATTAGAACAATGGAGGAGTAATTTGCACAGCTTTACTATGAAACTTAAGGGGCGATGTTTTTTGCCATCAACAGGTACTCTCTATATCTGTGCAACGCCAATAGGGAATCTGGAGGATATAACCTTGAGAGCGCTTCGTATTCTCAAGGAAGTGGACTATATTGCCGCTGAGGATACCAGGCATACCTTGAAGCTTTTGAACCACTATGGAATTTCAAAACCGCTCATAAGCTATCATGAACACAATCAGAGAGAGCGAGGGCACAAAATAATTGAACTGCTCAGAGAGGGCTACAACGTAGCTCTGGTATCCGACTCGGGTATGCCGGGGATATCGGATCCAGGAATACCGCTGATTGGTCTGGCAAGGCAAAATGGTATACCCGTTACGGTATTGCCTGGCCCAACGGCCTCTATTGCGGCATTGGTGATGTCCGGAATGGATACCAGCCGTTTCGTCTTTGAAGGGTTTTTGCCGCGAGATAAAAAGGACAGGGAAACAAGGCTGGAAGAATTAAAATACGAGCAGCGCACCGTCATTCTGTACGAAGCGCCACATAGATTGGTTTCTACCCTAAAGGATCTGCTCGACAAGCTGGGCAACAGAAAGGTCGCAGTGGTACGGGAACTGACAAAGGTGCACGAAGAAGTCCTTATTTTAAATATTGAGCAAATGCTGGAGCATTTTAATGAACATCCTCCCAAAGGGGAAATAGTGCTCATTCTGGAGGGATGTGGACATCAAGATATACAAGCTAACAACATGTGGAATATTTCTATAGAAGAGCACATAAGGCAATATATGGACCAAGGTTTTAACAAAAAGGAAGCTGTAAAGCAGGTGGCAAAAGTGCGCGGTTTACCAAAAAGCGAGGTTTATAAGCATTCCATAGATATTTGAATAATTTGTCTAACTTACGGCTGAGCGTATGTGAATTTCTGTTTACATCGAGGAAAAAAGATGGTGCCTGGGGGACAAGCTTTACTCCGTCAATTTGCGCAGCTCAGCCAGGCACTCTTTACATATGTTCTTGCCTTTGTAGGTCTGTATATCCTTGGCATTGTCGCAGAATATACACGCGGGCTCATATTTTTTTAATATGATATGTTCATCGTCCACGTAAATCTCCAAAGCATCTTTTCTGTCGATACCCAGAGTCCTACGCAACTCAATGGGAATCACAACTCTTCCCAGTTCATCTACTTTCCTTACAATACCTGTGGATTTCACCTTGTTCCCCCCTCCCCTAACAAAATTCGACACCAATCACGTAAATTATATTACCAATAATACCAATAAAAGTCAATAGGCCGTTTGTAAAAAAATATGAAAAAAATGTTTACTTTATGCATGTGTTCTATTGTTGAAAGCAATATCATATGGATAAAGAAAAAGGCTACTGAAAAGGTGAGGCCTATGGTCAATATCGTATGGATACTGTTGATATTAGTTGGGCTAGTGGTTGCTGCTTTTAACGGTAAAATAGAGGCGGTCACACAAGCAGCTTTGGACAACGCTAAATATGCGGTAGAATTATGCTTTGGATTAATAGGCATTTACGCATTGTGGCTAGGGCTTATGAGGGTGGCTCAAGAAGCAGGGCTAGTCAAAAAGATCTCGCAAAAAATGCAGGGGATAATGCGGTTTTTATTTAGCGACATACCGGCCAAACATCCTGCTGTAGGGGCTATAACCATGAACATAATCGCCAATATGCTAGGGTTAGGCAATGCAGCCACCCCTTTGGGAATAAAGGCCATGAAAGAGCTGCAGGAATTGAATCCCCATAAGGACAGGGCAACTGACGCTATGTGTATGTTTTTGGTTATAAACACCTCATCCGTACAGCTAATTCCTGCCACTGTAGTGGCCTTACGCAGTACAGCCGGCTCTAGCAACCCAACAGAGATTATTGGCACTGCATTTATAGCCACTGTCTGCTCAACGGCCGCAGGAATTATATCTGCCAAAATATTACAGAGATATTACTAAAGCGAGGGTGTATAATATAATATGGCAAACATTATAGACATAATATCCTCTTTTGCAATCCCTGCTTTCATATTTATCGTATTGGTATATGGGCATCTATGTGGAGTAAACGTATATGATTCGTTTGTTGAAGGGGCAAAAGAGGGGTTTGTCACTGCGGTTAAGGTGTTACCTTATATGGTTGCTATGTTTGTGGCAATCGGCATATTCAGAGCCTCTGGGGCAATGGACATCCTTGTAAGCGTCATAAGCCCTTTTATCGAACTGGTGGGCATTCCAGCAGAGATACTCCCCCTTGTAATCATGCGTCCCATGTCGGGCATTGCCTCAATGGGGATATTGGCTGAACTGTTTAAGGTTTATGGTCCGGATTCGTTTATCGGCAGGGTAGCCTCTACAGCTATGGGATCTACTGAAACCGTATTTTATACCCTATCAATTTATTTTGGGTCTATTGGCATAAAAAGAATTAGATATACCCTGTGGGCTGCGCTATTAGCCGACATGGTAGGGTTTATAGCTTCCGTCGTAGTGTGTAGCATAGTATTCGGCAGATAACATCGATTTAAGCTTAATGAAATTACCGTAATGGAAGTTGACAAACAGGTGTTTTGGCTTTAAAATCAATCATGGAGTTGCATTAAAATTTTGCTTTGATCGGAGGGCATTAAGAGTTATCATGAAGATAGACGTTTACGCATTGCCGAGCAACATACAGGAAAAAGAGCTTAAGGAGCGTGTAGCTGTCGTCATCGATGTGCTTCGCGCCAGCAGCACAATCATTACTGCTTTACATAATGGCTGTAGGGAAGTTATTCCACTTATTGATATTGAAGAGGCTATAAAATTATCAAAAAATTATGAAAAAGGTGCCTTCCTCTTAGGCGGGGAAAGAAATGCCCAAAAGATAGAGGGCTTTGACCTTTCAAACTCTCCATATGAATATACCAGCGATGTAGTAAAAGGACGTACTGTGCTTATAACTACCACCAACGGGACAAAAGCCATAAGGAAAGCCAGCGAAGCGAAGGAAGTCATAATTGGCGGATTTCTAAACGTCGAAGCCGTAACTGAATATATTGGGAAACAGGATCAAGACGTGGCTTTCATATGCGCAGGTACTGAAGGGAAATTCTCGTTGGATGATATCCTGGCCGTAGGTGCAATGCTTGATGCTTTTCAGAATATGGGAAAATCCTTGGAGATGGATGATTTAGGTTTGGTATGTTTGCAAATGTATTCTAGCCATAAGCAAGACCTTAGAAAAGTGCTGGAACGCACATATCACTACAGAAATTTAGTGAGAGCAGGTTTTGAATCGGATGTGGACTATTGTATTCAGCTAAATCTGCTGCCCACCGTCCCAGTATACCGTGAAGGAGTCATAAGGGCTTTAGAGATGGATTAAGAATGCTTATGAATTTAAACTTACTAGATAGGTATAGCACAAGAGGTTCGCAGAGGATACCATTAATCGATATATTAAAGCATAAAAAAGCGTGGGTTTAACTCCCACGCTTTTTTAGAACATTTCAAACCTTCACATAAGCGCTATGCACATATCCTATCGTGCTGCCAAATTTTATTTTATACCACACTCCACTCTGGCCCAAAATGGTTACCTGACTGTTGCGATATAAAATCCCAATTTTGCTATAATTTGTCCCCGGCCCAGACCTCACATTTAACCCGCTTGCAGTAACAATTCCAACAGAAGCGGCCTGCTCCCCTCTAGAGCCCGTATTGCTGCTAGCATCCAACCTTACATAATCGCCGTGCACGTAGCCGACCGTACTGCCGTACTTAATCTTATACCAGGCCCCCACCTTCTCCAAAATATCCACCTTTGCGTTCTTGGCAAGCTTTCCAATTGCCTTAAAGCTCGTACCTGCCCCTGCACGAACATTAAGGCTGCTGGCTGTTACCGTCCCTCGAGCTATCACATTGCCGGTATTAGAGCTGGGGGGTTGAGCGCTGGTACTCTCCAGCTTTATATAGCCGCCGTGTACATATCCTGTAATGCCATTGTATTCTATCTTATACCATTCTCCCACTTTTTCCAACACCGTAAGCCTATTCCCTTTGACCACCATACCTATTTTGTGATTTTTCGTGCTAGGACCGCTGCGCACATTCAACGCGCTAGCAGTGACAATAGCATACTTTTTATCATTGCTAGGGGGTACAGGAGGATCAACTGGCGGCTGCTGCCCCTGGTTACCTCCAGAATTACCCGAATTACCTCCAGAAGAAGAACCTGGCGGCTTCTGTCCTCCTTCTAATACAACATAGTCGCTGTGGACATATCCTTGCAGATTACCCGCCTTTATCTCGTACCAATCTCCTACCTGTCGCAATATTTGCACGTGAGCATTGGGCCCTAATCCTCCAATGCGCTTATATTGCGTACCTGGCCCTTGCCTAACGTTCAACGAAGTAGTCACCTTTACAATTCCATATACAGGCTGAGGCTGTTGACTCCCATTTTCATTTGTGCCACCATTAGAAGGCTGTTGCCCATTCCCACCGCCAGGTGGCTGGGGATCCTGCCTATCACCACCCCTTGATGGCATATCGGTGAGAACGGGTGCAGAAATGTTAATAACTTCTATGGTGCTTCCTGGATAATAGAAGTCTAAAATCTCCCTATAAGTTTTATTCTGTTCGGCCATAGCCTTGGCTCCCCACTGGCTCATACCAACGCCATGTCCAAACCCCAATCCTGACACGACGTAATATTCTTCTCCGGGAGTTTCCACATTACGCAGTTCAAGGCCCGTTATGTATAAGCTTCTCATTATACTGGTACCTACAACAGAGCGCATATCCTGAGTAGAAATCTTCACTTCTGCAGTATTGAGACTTATGTTGCCTTGATCATCCATCACATAGCCGCTTGCACCTTTCATGTAAAAGGATAGCTCAAAATAGGCCTCTTTCTTTCTCTTGCCCGCTGTCTCTACCTCAAACCGTATCCCATCAATGCTGACAATTTTCACATCCGATGCGCCGGTCTTGCCTTTCAGTTCATTTTTCAGCCTTTCCACAAAATTCTTGTATTTAGCGGTATCCTTTTCTGTTACGGAGTTCCACCAACTATCTGGATTCGCAAGGTCCTTTCCCGTCATATCGATTTGTGTTTTATAGATGGTAAAATTCCACTGACTTTTAGGATCATACGGATCTTCTTTAGCAGTTAGAGGTATATAATCCTTGGTTACACCTGAAAAAACCTCATACCCTGCCTCTATCCATCCTCCGTTGCTGGACGAATAAAAGGTGGGCACAAAACCTCCATTGTATTTCAGCACCATTTTTGCAGTCTCATTAACTGCCTTTATGCTATTCCCTTTTGAAGCGTCATACCCTCTATATACCTGACTAGCCTGGGTATCAACCACATCATAGGATGCCGAAGCAGATTTCTTATTACGGACAGCATACGTACGAGCAGCTATGGCCTGAGCCTTAAGGGCTTCCAAAGGCCACAAGTTGCTCATCTCGTAGGGCACCACGCCATACAAATAGGTCTCAAGATACACATGATTGGTAAGCCTGATATACCCTCCCTCCAGGCTCACCACCATATCGCCCTTGTAATAAATATAATCAGTGTCATTTTTACTATACAAGGGATTGAGCACACCTATGACATCGGAATCTCCGCCCTTGTGCTGCTTAAAAGTAAATTTATTACCAAGCGTGTAAACGGACTTATCATCTTTAAGGATCAGCTTACCATCTTGTACACCTATCTCGTACTCCTTGTTCTTCTCGAGATAGATATTCTGATTTTCGGGTATGCTGTAGTTTCCGTTTACCTTAACCTTTGCACTGACAACATTTCCCATGGAAGCCAACCGCACACGAACGATGCTGTAATCAGTATCTCCTTGGGCTACAGGCACGGTCCCTATAATAAAGAAAATTCCCACAACCAATCCTACAAACATAGCTAAGATTCTACGGCACACAGCTACATCACTCCTAGAAGTTTATAGTTCTATGCCTTTACTCAACCATTATGTAGATAAATATTCGGCACAGATTGGCAAATTCCTGCTGGCAGGAAAAATTTATTGCAATAAATAAAAAAAAGAACCCAATCTGAAACGATCAGGTCCTTTTTCATTGCGTATTCTTACTTACTCTTGTTGAGGAGCCCCCACAGGGCAAACATCGGCGCATGCGCCACACTCTATGCAAGCATCCGGATCTATGACATAGATGTCATCGCCCTCGGAGATGGCTTCTACCGGACACTCGGACTGACAGGCCCCACATGCAATGCATTCCTCAGTAATCTTGTACGCCATCTACCCTCACCTCCTTACATTGAAACCCCACAACAAACACCTCTTCTTATTCTATCACCAATATCCAAAATTGCAAGATTTTTTTCATTCGCCATATTCTTCTATCAATGACCTTAACTCTTCATCCATCTCTCTTAAATCCTCCTGTATTTCATCTATCTCCTTTAGCTCTTCTTGGTGGCCTTGATCCTTGTCTACCAATTCCACTTCATCGGGAGAATATTCTTTAACTTCTACATTACCATCTTCCTGAACCAACTTTACCTTGACTCTCTCAAATAGCACATTTACATCCACTACAATGCCCTTGCCATCAGGCGTCAACACTTCCTTGTTTACCTTGGGCATTCGACTTAATACATCTTCATAGAAATCCTGTTCGAACTTCAAGCAACACATGAGCCGTCCACACACGCCGGATATTTTAGCTGGGTTAAGCGATAGCTTCTGTTCCTTTGCCATTCTAATGGACACAGGCTGAAAATCCCCGAGGAAAGTACAGCAGCACATATTCCTACCACATGGACCCAGCCCACCTATCATCTTTGCTTCATCGCGTACGCCAATCTGCCTGAGCTCAATTCTCGTCCTAAAGATGGCTGCCAAATCCCTTACCAGTTCGCGGAAATCTACCCTTCCCTCAGCGGTAAAATAAAATATAAGCTTGTTATTATCGAAGGTGTATTCCACTCCCACCAGCTTCATGGGAAGATTGTGCTTGGCGATTTCCTTCAAGCATATTTCAAAAGCCTTAACTTCCTTATCCTTGTTTTCTTGTACTTTCTGTTCATCCTCTTCAGTAGCTTTCCTAATGACTTTTTTAAGAGGGGGGACTATGTCTTCCTCAGGAACCTGCTTTGGCGATACCACTATCTCGCCATATTCTATTCCACGGGCTGTCTCCACTATCACGTGATCGCCCGGGTTAAGCTCTATATCATTGGGGTCAAAGTAATATATCTTGCCTGCTCTCTTGAACCTGACCCCTACTACTGTCTGTATAAAAACCACCTCCCTAAATGCTTAACAGCAAATTCTCTATGGCCAATTGATAGTTGGCATTTCCTTTGAGCATCCTACGAGTGCGTTCTATACTTTCAATGATACTCCTTATATACCTGATTGTAAATAAGGAGGCCTGTTTTTCTATCACAGGCAGTTTATCCGTGTTGACCACCAGCCCAAAATCGCCGGTCTCTTTATATGACAATATATCCCTGAACCATATAACCAACATATCCAATATTTCATCAATTCTGTCCTTATACTGGTTAAAAAATTCCCATTGTTCCATCTTATCCATATCGCTATAATCAAAAATTCCCTCCAAAAACTTAAAAACGTCATTTCGCATCTGGTGGAACTCCTGTGAACCTGCCAGCTGCAATCCTTTACCTGGAATACCATCGGAAAGCCCCGCAAACAGCATAGCTTTTTCCCTAGATATATCGAAGTGCCTGATTATAATTGTGCATACATCTTCTCTGGTAAGCCTTTGCATACGAAACATTTGACAGCGGGACAGTATAGTAGGCAACAGCTCATTGGACTTCTCCGCAAGTAAAATAATGGTGGCAAAAAAAGGAGGCTCTTCTAGCGTCTTTAAAAAAGCATTTTGAGCCTGTACAGTCATGGCGTGGGCGTCCTCAATTATATAAACCTTGCGGTCGGATTCATAGGGTTTAAGGTGTATATCCTCCAGCAACTTCCTTATTTGCTCCACGCCTATACTGGATTTATCTCCTTTTTGAACCCGATATACATCGGGATGATTCCCTGAATTGAATTGCCTACACGAATGGCATAGATCACAAGGCCTTTGCCCTTGTGAGTTGCACATGATACCTCGAGCAAATATATTGGCTATGGTCTTTTTGCCTATACCTTCCGGGCCAACAAACAGATAAGCATGGCCTATTCGCTGCGTTTCGATGATCTGTTTTAACCTATTGACTACAGATGATTGACCTATTATGTCTGAGAAGTTCATGGCCCCTTCAAACCCTTCAATAGAATAAGTCTATCAGTAATCCTCGAATATCGTCTACCAGAGACAATATCTTAAGCTTATCCCTCTCTGAATAAAGGACTTGTTTCATTAGTTCCTCTAATTTTTGATTGACCGTGTTTACTACAGCGTATATTTCATGCCTGCCCTGACTATTGAAGTAATCACGTTTTGTGAATTGATACATGTTGTTTACAACCGTAGACAAAAACCTCGATACCAACTTTCTATAACGAATAACTTCATCAAGGGTAAGATGCTTAATAAGCTTTTCTTCCTGTAACCTAATCTCTTCCATAAGCAGTGATAGCTCTTGCTCCATCAGCCTCTCTTGAGTATCGCGCATTACTCCACTAAAACTTGTATTCTGTATTTTCGCCGGATAAATCTCTTTCCTCAAGCTGTTCAGGCCCATCTCTTTGTCTTTGACCACAGCATCCCTTATTCTCATAACAACCCTTTATCTCCCCAACATATTATCTCTCAGGTTAAATTTTCTTAAATTCCTCCACGTCTAGGACAAAAACGGTGGCTCCACCCACCGTCACCTCAATGGGATAGGGCATATATACCCCTGTGGTACCTGACACCGGTGAAGGCGACGTGGCTATCTGTTTCCTGCTCTTGCACACTTTTTCGATAAGCGACAAGGCCAACTCAACCCTTTCTTTCTCGGTACCGATCATCAAAGTCGTGTTCCCGGCCCTCAAAAAACCACCTGTGGTAGCCAGTTTGGTAACCCCAAACCCTTCATTCATCAATGTAGAAATCAACTTCTGGGCATCCTCATCCTGCACCACGGCAATTATGAGCTTCACTGCTCAACCCCCCTTTTTATGATTTGATTAACTATATTATATCCTATTTTCTACATGATAGCAAACGTTCCACTAGCTCAAGGATCTGTTTAAAGACCTCGTCAATGCTCTTTGACGCATCTACCATTTTGATGCGCTCAGCATACTTTTTCTGTAAAACAAGAAAACCTTGATACACGCGCTGGTGAAATTCCAACTCTTCGCTTTCCAGTCGGTCCATCTTTTCTGGCTTTATGCAACCTCTTGCTAAAGCATCCTCAGGCCGAATATTCAAAAAAAGCGTCAAATCAGGTACGATACCCCCCAGCGCATATCTGTTTACCGCCTCTACCACATCCATACCCAGCCCTCTTCCAAATCCTTGATAGGCTATGCTGGAATCGACGAATCTATCGCACAATACCATCTTTCCCTTATCAAGGGCGGGTTTTATAACTCGCCTTACGTGCTGGGCACGGGATGCCGCATATAAATACATCTCTGTCACAGCATCCATATCTTTATGGCTGGGGTTGAGCAGAATCTTGCGTATTTCCTCCCCTACAGGCGTTCCGCCTGGCTCACGGGTTACCAATACGTCATAGCCTTTTTGCCGTAAATGCCGCTCCAAAAGCTTAACCTGCGTCGTCTTCCCTGCTCCATCCGGTCCTTCAAAAGTGATAAAAATACCTGTCATATCCAATCTTCTCTCCCCATGCTATTCACTGACCACTGGAACTAGATTGCCTTCCACAAGCCCAAAAAGAGCGCCCCCGTATCGCTGTATATTCAAAAGTTCATTTATTCCTTCTTTATCTATTAACTCGCCAGGGCAAAAACGAGGGACACCCGGTGGATAAGCGCCTATAACCCCTGCACATATCCTACCCGCGCTCTCCTTTAAAGGTATATTCTCTATTATACTATAAAAAGCTTCTCTCGGCGACATAATTTGCTGCGGTATTTCCTGGAAAGTTGATATCTTATTATCCTCGAAACATGGGCCAAGCCTATGCCCTGACAGCTTGTCTGCCAGCTTTTCAAGCCTTTCAACCAGGACGTTAAAAATCGCTCTGTCATCGCTTACGCTACATATGAGCACTAGGCGATATATGTCGCTCATTTCAACTTGCACGCCGACTTCCCTTAAAAGCCTTTCAGCTCGATAACCTGTAATTCCCAGGGGGCGGACATCCAGCACCAGCCGTGTAGGGTCAAGTGCCTCTACTTCCTCCCTCTTTCCGTAATCGTCTGTAGTCAAAAGCCCTATATGGCTTCGTAGCCGCGCCTTTACATAAGATATTTCTTCCATCAAACTCTCCATCAGAGCCTTACCTTCCGCCTCCATAATAGCCCGGGCCCAATCAAGTGAGGCCATTATCAAATAGGAAGGGCTGCTGGTCTGTAACATAGCTATAACCTGGGCTACCCTCTTGACATCAACCCGTGACCCTTTCACATGAAGGTATGCCCCTTGCGTTAAAGCAGGTAGCGTCTTATGGGCGCTTTGTACCCACATATCGGCCCCAAGCTCTCCGGCCGAGGGAGGTAGATCAGGATGAAAGATAAAATGGGCACCATGGGCCTCATCCACCAGTAACAGCTTCCCCCTACCATGCACAACCTTCTCTATCTGTTTCAAATGGCTACACATGCCGTAATAATTTGGGTGTACCACCAACACTCCCACAGCATCGGGGTTTTCATCCAAAACCCTTTGGATATCCCGTACCGATACTTGAGTGGCTATGAAGTTTTCTTGGTCGTACTGGGGTTGAACATATATAGGCTTGACATCGGCCAGTACCATAGCTGACCACACCGACCTGTGGCTATTTCTAGGAACAACTAACTTATCGCCAGGCTTACAGGCAGCCATTATCATGGCTTGGATTCCTAGTGTTGAGCCGTTTACCATGAAAAGAGTATGGTGAGCGTCAAAGGCTTTGGCCGCCAGCGTTTGAGCCTGGGCAATCACCCCGGTTGGACAGTAAAGGTTGTCCATGCCAGGGATCTCGGTTACATCCCAAGCTGCTAGGTTATCTAAAAACGCCCTTGGGAAAGCCTTGCCTCCCTTATGTCCTGGCATATGAAACCTAATGGTGTCCTGCTTTGCATATTCCATAAGAGCTTTCACTAAAGGAGCATTGTTTATATACATTTTAAAGCTCTTTCGCTCCTCTCCGCGCTTCAACTTGAATGGCTCTCTACCCGCAAAATGCTGGCTACCTCTTCTACCACATCAAACTTCTTTATTTCTTCCAATGCAAGGTCTAACTTCTTTCTCTCTACTTTGTGGGTAATTAGAACCAACGGCACAACCCGCTCGCCCCTACCTCGCTGAACCACTGAGGCAATGCTTACACCATAACTCCCTAAAACCGTAGAAATCTTTCCAAGTACGCCCGGCCGATCTACAACTTCCAAACGAATATAATACTCCCCTTCGCCTTCACCGTTGATGTACAAGTTCTCCCTCGCATGTCTATAGGCATAGGGCGCCATACGTCCCGATATCATCGTAGAAGCTACATCCATTATATCGCCCACTACGGCACTGCCAGTAGGCAATGACCCAGCCCCTTTGCCATACATCATAAGTTCCCCTACCGCATCACCTTTTATGAACAAAGCATTAAACTCGTCATTAACAGCAGCTAGAGGATGGGTATAGGGTACTAAGGTAGGATGTACATGCAGATCGAGCTTTCCGTCGTGCTTTTTGGCAACAGCCAAAAGCTTTATGGTATAACCCAATTGTGCTGCATATTGGATTTCCTTTTCGGATATACGGGTAATACCTTCCCTAGGGATATCCTGAGGAGGAACCTGTACCCCAAAAGCAATAAACGCCAATATGGAGAGCTTAAATGCGGCATCCTCCCCTTCAACATCCGAAGAAGGATCAGCCTCCGCATATCCTTTTTCCTGTGCCATCTTCAAGGCGGTTTTAAAATCCATACCGTATCTGGTCATCTGGGTGAGAATATAGTTCGTAGTTCCGTTTATTATACCTACCACAGTTTCTATTTCATTGGCTGCAAGGCTCTTGGTAAGCGCCGCAATTATGGGAATTCCTCCTCCTACGCTTCCCTCAAACCGAAGCAAAACATTCCTCCGGTTGGCTAATTGTATCAATTCTTTACCGCAAGATGCAATAACTGCCTTGTTAGCAGTAACTACATGTTTCCCCATCTCAATGGCTTTTTTCATATATTCATAAGCGGGATTTAGACCGCCAATTAACTCCACTATAATATGTATATCTTCATCAAGAAGGATATCATTAAAATCAGCAGTAAGCATATGAGGTGGTACATCTATATCGCGCTTTTTTTGGACATCCCGAACTAAAACTTTCTTTATCTCAATGGGAACTCCGATGTATTCCTTTATCATATTCGAGTGCCTATGGAGTATCTCCCATACCCCTTTGCCCACATTTCCCAAACCCAAAAGCGCAATTTTAATGCTGCTCACCGGTACTCCCTCCCGCCTAATATGCATCATATTATGGACACAATCTTTAGGCTAGATTATAACACGTGAAAATTGAAGAGTAAATATAATCTTACAGAGCACAAAATAAAAAGATCGCCTGAATATATAAAAAAGTAACAAGCCCTAATAAGGAAAACTTGTTACTTAATACGAGTTTAAAACTTATTCTTTTAAAGTTCAACGTAAGCTTGACAAAAACCAAGCCAAAAAATAAAATGGCTCCTCAGGTTGGATTCGAACCAACAACCCCTCGGTTAACAGCCGAGTGCTCTACCGTTGAGCTACTGAGGAACGCTATATAAAGATCCCGGC
>JAMNZI010000197.1 GCA_023622385.1 Bacillota bacterium
AATGAGGCGTGGATTTATAACCCATGTAGCAGGGAATGGAGCTACAAGCATCCACGATTTTGAGCTGGCTTATCTGGGCGGTACATCTGAGCATGTACCGACGGCAATCGAAGATGGCACTTTTGGTATGTGGGAGGAAACCGGTGCCTGGATGAACCAGGCTATCAAAGAAGGATATGCCTTGGGATTGGGTTATGGGGCCTCTCTGGCTTACTTTATCGATCGCCATTCCGAGCTGTTCCCATACAAAGACGACTGCATTGTATACAACGCATACAAACTGGGCATACCGGCTACATACCATAAAACAATAGGAACGGATATAATAGATGAGCATCCAGCGGCTGACTTTGCGGCATTGGGAGGGGCAAGCGGCATTGATTTTGCCATATTCTGCAATAGTATAGCTCAGCTGGAAGGTGGTGTATTTTTAAACTTTGGTTCGGCTGTTACCGGCGCTGAAGTATTCTTGAAAGCCTTGGCTATAGTTCGCAATCAAGGATATACCGTGAAGCAGATAACCACTGCCAACTTCGATATAATCCCATTGGGGGATTACAGGTCTGAAGTGAGCAAGGACCATTTCCACTATTATTACCGTCCAAGGAAGAATATAGTCAATCGTCCTGTCAGCTTAGGCGGCAAAGGGTATTATATAGAGGCAAATCACATGGTGAGCATTCCAAACCTGTTTGCGAAATTAACGGCTAAGAGGTGAAATTTTAATGGTTGATATATATGCTGGTTTTTCGTTTACCAGGTTGGAGCATCTGCTTAATGCGATTGGCAGCGTAAAGGTGGCAGTTGTAGGGGATGCGTGTTTGGATGTTTACTGGGAAGCTGACATGACGCTGAGCGAGCTGTCGCGTGAGACGCCCCATTTCTCTCTGCCGGTTGTGGAAGAGCGTATGTCGGGTGGTGCGGGAGCCAATACTGCTCAGGATTTTGCGGCATTAGGTGTGGATTCAGTGATGCTGATTTCGGTCATAGGTAAGGACTGGCGGGCTGGTGAGCTGTTGAAAGTTTTGCAGCAAGCCGGTGTAGTCACAGAACATATTCTTTCATCCTCGGAGTGGATAACTCCTGCTTATTGTAAACCCAGGCGCCATGGCATATCTGAGGTGGTCTATGAGGACCCGAGAATCGATTTTGAAAACAGGAAGCCATTGCCAGAAGATATAGAGGCTGGTTTAATAGGAAGGCTGAGAGAAGTGGGGCCTTTGGTTGACGTTATAGCGGTCGTGGATCAACTCAAATATGGTGTGATTACAGAAAAAGTGATTAGTGAAATAGAGCATTTTGCTGCCCAAGGGAAATTGGTAGTGGTGGACAGCAGGATGCGAATAGGGCGGTACAAAAGGGTAATAGTGAAGCCCAACGAAGTGGAGGCTATAAGGGCTGTGGAACCGCAATTGGATCCTCGGAGGTGTAGTAAGGAGGATTGGTACAGGGCTGCTAAGAAGCTGGCCGAGCAGGTTGGTGGGCCGGTGCTTATGACGGTGGGAGATAAAGGTGCTGTATGGGTGGATAAAGGGAGCATCGTAGAAATTCCTACAAAGCCGGTTGAGCCGCCCATAGATATTGTAGGGGCAGGGGATGCGTTTATGGCAGCTTTTTGTGCAGCTTTGGCAGCGGGAGCAACCGGACCAGAGGCTGCTTATCTTGGCAACTTAGCAGCAGCGGTTACGGTACGCAAGATAGGGATAACGGGTACTGCCAGCCCTGAGGAGATAAAACAGAGGTATAGTAATTCGGTAATATGTCAAGGGGGATTCGAAAAAAGTTGAAAAATTTTTAGCGATTTAAACCTAAAAAAGGGCATAGCAAAGCTAACCATCATCCAAAGGAGATGGTAATAATTAACATAAATGTAAATTAAGGCGTCAGTCTTAGTTTAAACTAACATCTCCTTTCCTGGCGGATGGATTGTAAAGTTTTTCATCGCGCAGCAGAGCGAAGACTAACCTTACCGCCTTACGGGCTGTAAGCACTAAAGCCCTCTTGTGATGATGGG
>JAMNZI010000076.1:0-719 GCA_023622385.1 Bacillota bacterium
ATGAGACCTCACTCTCCTTTTGCTTTGGTTTTGTTTGTTTTTCCCTGGTGAGGTCTCTTTTTCTACATTACCTTCCTATTCTCCTGCCACTACCTACTGAAATTTTACACGACCATTTATAATTTGTCCTTAAATAATTTGAGGGGGAATATTCCCCCTCGCGCTTAAACGTTTTATAAACTTTTTATCACAATTTAGATATAAAACGATATTTGCCGGACTGGACTAATAATTTAACGTAACCCCTTTGATATTCTTCTACCTGTATGTCCTGGTGCTCATAGACAGGCTTGTCACCTTCCATTATGCTATCCGGAGCAGAGGTAGGTATATAAACAGTGCCAGTACTGTTAGTAGGTACAACTATATCAAGTATAAAATTATCTCCTTCTACAGCCCAGTTACACACTATTTTGCCGTACATACATTCATGCCATGCATTTACCCATTTCAAATCTCCTACAGGATTGGGTTTGAATATGATATTTTTGAATCCAGGCGCATCTGGATCGGGGTTGATTCCAGCTAAACCTTTATAAAACCATGCACTTATATCGCTGAACATATGATGATTGCGGGAAGAATCACCTGACCACGTCTCCCACAATGTAGTTGCTCCCTGCTCAATCCAGTAACCCCATCCAGGGAATGTGGTTTGCGTTGCTATGACATAGGCTAAATCTGCACGCCCTAGTTCGGTCAACGCATGCATCATATAT
>JAMNZI010000076.1:731-10381 GCA_023622385.1 Bacillota bacterium
TATACCACAATCTACATGCCTATCAGCCTTTTCCACTTCTTCTACCAACAGCTCTAAAATCTTCTGTTTCTCATCTTCATTAACCAGTCCTTGATACAAAGCACAGGACAGGGAGGTTTGATTTTTGACAGTAACCTTTAGCTGCTCACCGGTGGTCTCAAAGAATTTTCTACGAAATGCATCCCTTATCCTTTGGGCAAGCTGTGCATATTTATTTACATCCTTCTCTTTACCTAAAATCCCTGCTGCCTTTGACAGTATGCATGTATCTACATAATAATAAGCTGTACTGGTCAACCATACCGGACATTTATGGCCACTAGGACCGCCTTCTGGCGGGCACCAATCCCCAAGGCCAAACTCCAATATATGATCCGTAGCCATAGTGGTCATAAAGTCCACATATCTTTTCATATTATCATACATGTTTTCAAGTATAGCTTTATCGCCACAGTATAAATACAGGTACCATGGAATAAGAATTATGGCGCTATCCCATGCCGGACCGCTTCCCCAATTGTACCCCCATCCTCCAGTAGGAACGATACCCGGCAATTGGCCACTTTTCCTTTGGACATCTTTAAAATCTGACATCCACTTCGTATATGCTGTCATTGGATCAAAGTTTAATAATACCTGCTCGGCCGAGAGTTGCGCATCACCTGTCCAGCCGTTTTTCTCCCTATGGGGACAGTCAGTAGGTATACCCATGTAGTTAGAAAGAGTCGCCCATCTTGCAGCACGTTGAATACGATTTAGCAATTCATTGGAGCATTCGAATTCTCCTCTGGTTTCAAAGTCTGTATGGACTACCCTCCCTCTTAAATTATCTAGAGTCGGAGTGCCAGGAAATCCTGTAACTTGCACGTACTGAAAACCGTGATATGTAAACCTAGGCTCCCACACCTCTGTACCTTCACCCTTTAAGGTGTATTTATCTGTCTGAAATTCTCCACTCCTAACGAATACATCAATATTAGATGTATCGATGTCTCCGTCCTCTTTTAACTTTTCAGCATATTTCATCGTGATAGTTGTCCCTGCTGGTCCACTAACCTTTATTTGAGCCCAGCCTGAAATATTTTGCCCTAGATCATATACAAAAACGCCGGGTCTCACTTCTCTCACGCTTTTGGGAACAATAGTTTTGGTGATCCGTATGGGGGTCATCTGTTGTGACCTTAATATCCCTCCCGGCCCAGGCACAATAACTGCCTTTTTCCACGTACTATCATCATAACCAACATCATTCCAACCCGGCTTTTCTAGACGCGCATCATAGAATTCGCCATTTCTCAGTCCATCAAACACGATGGGACCTGTTGAAACACGCCATTGACGATCAGTAACAATCCAAGTTTCACTCCCATCTTCGAACTGAAGATTTATTTGAAGCATCAGCTTTGGCCTATCCCGCCATGGCGCCTGCTCAAAGTTCCACACTTCTTTTGTAAAACAGTTATACCAGCCATTTCCAAGAATAACCCCTATAACATTTTCCCCTTCCCTAAATACATCCGTTACGTCATGCGTGTTGTAGAGCACTGTCTCATCGTACCTAGTAAAAGCGGGCCTAAGAACTTCATCCCCTATTTTCTGACCGTTTATATACAATTCATAATATCCGAGACCACAAACATATGCTCTTGCAGACACCACTCTTTTTTCTAACAAAATTGAGCGCCTAAAAAGCGGTGCCGGAATATGTCCTACGTTAATGACATGTAAATCATAAGGGGTACTTATCCATTGTGCCCTCCACTCACTCTGATTTAGTAACCCCATTTCCCAATATGCAACATCGCTCCAGTCAGAGGCAATTCCATCCTTATCCCACACCTTAACCTTCCAGTAATACCTCCGTCTGGATTCCAATTCCTTCCCTTCGTAAATCACCTGGATAGATTGGTCAGTATGTACTATGCCGGAATCCCACGCATCTCCGATATCGTCGTTTAGCAGCTCTTTTTCAGTGGCAACAAGTATCCTATATGCAGTCTGTCGCTGTCCCCTTTCCTGCGAAAACAAAACCCAGCTTAAACGAGGATTAGGTGTTTCTACGCCTAATGGATTATACAAATAGTTGCACCTTAGTTTACCTACTGCCAGCTTTTTATCCATACCTTTCCACCTCCCTAACTAAAATTCATTTTTATGCTCCAACATTTAATACAAAAAGTCAAGCCTTTCTGATAAAACTTGGCCTATTTTCATATTAAATTTCAAGAGGTACATCCGGCACTACTGGATGATCATGGTTGGAATAATCATATGTATGATATTCTCCCATTGAGGGAGATATACCTTTCCTTTCAATGTTATAAATATTTAAACCTTCCCTGTATTATTTATACCTCCAATTCCCCACATTAATTAGATCTCCATTAGCAATATACGCTTTCCTTTTATCTTTTTACACTTCCCAAATACGATTCCTTTAGTAAATGCTAGAGCGATAGGGTCCATGTACCCCCTTAATAAAATTGAGGGGAATTACTACCCCCTCTTTTTCCCATTGCCTAAAAACACTAGCGTAAATGTTTCAGGATCTATATTCTCTTTTCTCATCTGTCCACAAGTATGACCCCTTACTCCCAGCCTTGTCCGCCTATGCCTCTCTCCAAAATCTTCTCCCCATATCCGCTCTCCAGGTATGCCTTCATGGGATCAGGCGCTAAGCCCATCTCTTCGCGCACAGCCTCAAGCAAAGGCGTTACGTCGCATTCAAAAGCTTCGCGCACAGCAGCCTCTGCTGCCATCACATCATTGCGCATTTGCGCCTCTCTCAATACCTGACGATTTACCAGCAAAGCTTTTGCATACGCCGTCTGCACGTTCAATACAGAGCGGATCATGGCGGGTATCTTGGGCTCTATGTTGTGGCTTTGGTCAATCATATAAGCTATGTTCTCAGCTGTCTTAGCCGTCTTGGGGTCAA
Source organism: Bacillota bacterium (assembly GCA_023622385.1). GTDB lineage: Bacteria > Bacillota > Clostridia > Caldicoprobacterales > Caldicoprobacteraceae > Caldicoprobacter. The sequence goes on from JAMNZI010000076.1 coordinate 3,670, forward strand.
GGCTGCCGGCCACCAACTCGTTGAAAATCAAGAACAGCTCATAGGGATTTATAGAGCCCACGATTAAATCGTCATCGGCATATTTCTTGTTGTTAAAATGAAAGCCTCCAATCTTTCCCTCATCCAGCAGGAAAGCCACAATGTGTTCCACGTTGGTCCCCAGAGGATGGTGTCCTAGGTCCACCAGCACCTGAGCCTTATCTCCCAGCTTCACGGCAAAGGCATAGGCCATCCCCCAATCGGCTATGTCGGTGTGATAAAAAGCCGGTTCAAAGAATTTATACTCAATCAAAAGCCTCATATCGCTATCCATGGCGTTGACAACCTCAAACAGCGCCTCCTCAAGCCAACCTTTGCGAGCACGGATATCTCCCTGCCCGGGATAATTAGTACCATCAGCAAGCCACAGGCTGATTATCTTGGAATCTACCTTTCGTGCAATCTCTATGCATTCTAAGATATGGCCAATGGCCTTTTTCCTTATGGTAGGGTCGGCATTGGTAAGGCTCCCAAACTTATAATCATCCTCCTGGAATAAGTTGGGGTTAACTGCACCAATCTTCAAGCCAAGGCTGGCCGCATATTCCTTAACTTTCTCAAAATCATCCACTTTATCCCATGGAATATGGATGGCTACGGTGGGACACATCCCGGTGACCTTATTCACCTGAGCGGCATCCTCCAGCTTCTCAAACAGGTTTCTGGGAACCCCTCTTTGCTTGAAAACCTTAAACCTCGTCCCCGAATCTCCATATCCCCAGGAAGGGGTCTCTACTTTAAAGCTTTTGAGCCTCTCCTTTACCCACTCTACGTCTATACCCCTATCTTTTTGCCTTTGCTCCCACAAAACATATATTTGATCCCTTGTCATACTGGCATTCTCCTTTCTGTAAAAATAGTTTTACTGTTTGTATTGAACTTGGTCGTTTTTTATTTTTATAATTAAGCAATTACGCATGCGAAATGCAATTTACAAATAAGAAATATAATCACTTAACCGGATATGCCATGGTGGTCATCAAGGCCATCTCAGCCTGCGTTGTATCCAGCCTGGAATATTGAACTATTATGGGCTGGTCGCTCTCCACCATTATGGCATAGGGTACGCCCTGAGGCACTCCGCTACCATGTACGTCCTTTATCTTGTCCAAGCGTATATGGTTGGTGCGCTCAGCTTTGCATACAGCATGAAATCCCCTCATGGGCTCCCGATCCTCAAAATAAAGCGTCAGAGTTATATGAGCATCTTCCTTTCCTGGATTGAGAACGCATACCGCTTCGTGGCTCACATAATGCCCCGGACTGCTTATAGCAGGATAATAACAATCGGGTATATACCATACCTTTGCGCCGACACTTTGATTAGTATTCATAACCCCCTCCTCCAATAAAAGTGAAACTTTGCCACCTTATTAAGGTGGTAACTTTCTCTTTGATCCCTTAGTACTACTTCAAAAATTGCAACATCCGGTACGCTACTCACATGCACAGGCTGTGGTAACCTATACATCATACCACTTTCAAGAACCGCTCATAAGCCTCATCCCATGCCTCTACATCTTGAGGCAGGTAATCCACCGTGGGGAAAGAATCCCTTATAACTTGCCTGATCTCATGCAGGTTGGCCACCTCACCTAGGGCTTTGGCCTGCATCATCAGATTACCTATAGCGGTTGCCTCTGTAGGCCCACATATCACCGGCTTATTTATGGCATTGGCGGTAAACTGATTGAGCAGCCTATCCCTGGTGCCACCTCCTACTATGTGGAGAACTTTAAGCGGCCTGTTCAAAATCTTTTCCAGCCTTTCAATGGTCCAGCGGTATTTCATGGCAAGGCTCTCATAGACGCAGCGCAATATCTCGCCCTTGGTCTGGGGCACCTCCTGTCCGGTCCTGTCACAGAAGCTCTGAATAGCTTGCGGCATATTGCTGGGCGCATAAAAATCATCATGGTCAGGATCGATAAACGCCTTAAAAGGCTGGCTATTCCTTGCCATCTCTTCAAGCTGCGCGAAGCTATAAACCTCGCCCTGGCGGTCCCATACGCGCTTGCATTCCTGGATGATCCATAGCCCCATGATGTTCTTCAAAAATCTATAGGTATTCTCGGCTCCGCCTTCGTTGGTATAATTCCACTCCAGCGCCTGCTCGTTTATAATGGGTTCCTTCACCTCTATTCCCATCAAGGACCATGTACCGCTGCTCAAATATACGTAGTCTTCCTCCACAGCAGGTACCGCTACTACGGCCGAACCGGTATCATGGGTGGCCACCGCCACCACCGGTGCTCTGCCCACATTTAGCTCTTCGGCTATATATTTGGAAATATTCCCTCTTACGGTTCCTGGCTGTTGTATAGAGGTGAATATGTTATCCGGCAGGCCCAATGCCTTTATGAGTTCAGTGCACCAGGTTTTGCTGCGTGCCTCCACAAGCTGGCTGGTGGACGCTTCGGTATACTCAGTGGACTTTTCGCCCGTCAGGAAATAAGCAAGTAGATCGGGCATAAACAACAGCGTATCGGCTTTCTCCAGAATAGGGGAGTTTCTCTCCTTAAGGGCAAGTAGCTGGTAAATGGTGTTGAACTTTTGAAAGGCTATGCCGGTATAGTCGTAAATTTTCTCTCTGGACACAACAGCAAAAGCCTTTTCCATCATGCCTTCGGTCTGGCTATCGCGATAATGGTATGGATTCCCCAACAGTTCCCCAGAAGAGTCCAAAAGGCCGAAGTCCACTCCCCAAGTGTCAATACCTATTGAAGATAGCTCACCATCAACATTGTGGACAAATTTCAACAATCCCTGCTTCATCTCCCAAAAAAGCCTTAATACGTCCCAATATGTATGTCCCCCCATCTTTACCGGATCATTTGAAAAGCGATGTATTTCCTCTATTGACAGCTTTTTACCATCAAATCGCCCTAAAATAGCCCTTCCGCTGCTGGCTCCAAAGTCAAATGCCAGTAAATTTAAAGTTTTCATGGCGGCACATTTCTCCTTTCCTCTTAAATATGCTAATGACCATACCAGGCAAACCATCAACTCCCCATAAAGGCAATAGCTCGATGACATGTAATTTTAGAAGATAAAATTTTCTTGTCGGCTTCAGGTAAACAACAAAAATAACATGAAAATAACATAATCTAGTAAAGCATTGTGAAGCTTACGGCTATAATATTTAAAAGAACTATATTCACTTTTATACAAATTCGCCATTCATATCAAAAATCCTTCTGAAAAAATTTTTATCAAAAACAATGTGAAATACAAACGCCACATGTACTCGATCATTACATTGATATTACACGAAATCAAAAATTCTTACATGAATATACTGGGCTTTTATGCTGTCAAAACTATGTTATGAGCACAATCTTTTCTAATTCAGCTCATCCAACGTCAACGAAAAGCTGGGCGCGAAGTGCTCCATGAAATACTTAACCTCCGGATAATCCATCTGGTCTATCTGGGCTTTTATGGCTTTCATGGCTTTTGAAAACTCCTGATTACCTGCCTTTATCTCCTCAACGCATTTTAGATATGCACATATCTTATCGGCCGCCTTGACTATTCTCCAGTGCTCAGCATCCTTCTCCTCAATAAAAAACAAACCGCTATACTCATTTTTTAGCTCTTGGGGCAACATATCCAACAGCTTTTTAGCAGCGATCCTCTCTATTTCCTTATATGCCTTGCTTATCTCGGGATTAAAGTATTTAATGGGGGTAGCCAGATCGCCGGTTATCACCTCTGAAGCCTCATGAAACACTGCCAGAGCCAGTACCCTTTCGGGATTTACATTGCCCCCGAAAAACTTATTTCTTATAATCGCCAATCCATGGGCAATCATGGCCACCTGCAGGCTGTGCTCCTGGATGTTCTCCTGACAGGTATTCCTCATAAGCCCCCATCGCTGTATGAACTTCATTCTGGATAGATAAGCAAAGAAATGGCTCAACCGGAACTCCTCCCAAAGCACTATAAGATTTTTGGTAATATCACTTCTTATTCATCATTTTAACATAGCCCTTCATCAAATCAAACCCTCTCATGGAATAAAATCCTATGCATTATCAAATACTTACCTACAAATAACAAAAATCAGTAAAAGGAGCGATGGTTATGTCATTGATGCAATATCTATACAGCCGATTAATGGATCAACTCCTGGAAAAGATGAGCGATATGAAGATGGTCAAAGCACCCTGGCTGGTGGACAATTATTCTTTCTTAAAATTTATGGGGATTGCCGAACGAGCAAAAAACGGCAAGCCCCTCATGCAGCCATTAGGCTCTACCCTCAACTTCAAAGATTTTCAGGACTTGATGTTCATTCCAAACTTATTTCCAACTCCAGATGGCACCGAAATGGATACCCAGGTAGTGATAGGTAAAAACGCTAAAAAGCCTTTGGTACTTCCCGTGCCATTTATGATCGCGGGCATGGCCTACGGCGCCTCCGTAAGCCTTCCGCTCAAAATAGCCTTAGCCAAAGCTTCGGCATCCATAGGAACCGCCACCAACTCTGGCGAGGCGGGCTTTTTGCAAAAAGAGCGCGATATAGCCAAACTCTATGTGGTGCAGTACAACCGCGCAGGCTGGGGCAACGCGCCCGAAGAACTCAAACAGGCCGATATGATTGAGATTAAGATGGGTCAGGGAGCCAGTGCCGGCGACGGATTTAAAATAGGGAATAAACTAATTGGAGATGAATTCCGAAAGCACTTAAAGCTTAAAGAAGGGCAGGATGCAGTAATGCCCACACGGTTTCCAGACATAAACAATAGGGATGACCTTAAACGAAAGGTGGATGAGCTGAGAGAGTTAACCGGCGGTGTCCCCATAGCCATCAAAATTGCAGCGGGAAACATCGAACAGGACCTGGATACCGTCCTATACGCCGGCGCCGACGCAGTAGTAATCGACGGCGCACAGGGTGAAACAGCAGGCAGCGCGGAAATAACCATCAACAATTTCGGCATCCCTACCCTGTATGCGCTGGTACGCGCGGTGGAATACCTGGAGAAAAACAACTGCAGGGAGAGGATATCTCTAATTATGACAGGGGGCTTTAGAGACAGCGGGGATATGCTAAAAGCCAAAGCCCTTGGAGCTGATGCTTTCTACATCGGGTATCCAGTTGCCATAGCGGCTGTATACACGCAGCTCAATAAGCTGCCTGCCGGAGCAAGCCCCACCGACCTTTATCTTTACAGCGGTAAACATACCGAGCTGCTCAACATAGACGAAGCAGCCAGCTGCACTGGCAACTTTTTGAAAGCCTTACAGGAAGAAATAAATATTGCCCTTCGCTGCCTTGGGAAAAATTCCATCCATCAGCTAAACAAGGATGATCTGGTAGCGCTGACTCCCGAAATGGCACAGATAACCGGAGTAAAGCTGGGATATAATATGCATACCATTGTTTAAATCGATTTTCAGATAAGCCATGCGATCACCTCCCAATCCGTCTATTTATAAACCCAGATCATAAAGTTAAGTGACCCAAAAAGCTGAAAATTAATGGGTTATTTCTTTAGGGGGCATATTGCCTCCTAAAAATTTTTTTGATATAATGGAGCGAAAATAATTAGGCAAAAGGATGGGCAGAGTAGGTGCTGCGCGTTAAGTGCCAGGGGATGGGATGTTGCCCCTGAACGAAAGGCCTTTAGGTCTGCGATGCAGTACCGCATCCGCTGCCACCTTGGGTGGGAGAAAGCATTCCGTTCTCTTTGAGGTGGCATTCTCTGCCATCTAAAGAGGAAGGAGGTGCTTTTTTTATGCCAAGCCGTATTAGAAAGATGGCATATGCCGGGCTGTTTACAGCCATAAGCGTCATCCTCACGCGTTTTTTTGCAGGCAACATCAACCTGTTGGGCATCTTCGCCCTACGCCTCAGCTTTGGCGAGGTCCCCATCATGCTGAGCGGCATTTTGCTTGGGCCGGTATACGGTGCAGTCTGTGGCGCCTTATCCGACATCATAGGATATGTCGTCAATCCTGTCGGTGGCCCATATTTCCCGGGGTTCACCTTAACAGCAGCCTTGACAGGGCTAATCCCCGGCGTGCTATCCAAATATTACCGCAATGATTGGAATTGGGCCGCAATAACAACTATAGTCATAGCTACGGCCGTAGTCACTATCCTGCTTAACACTCTGTGGCTAAGCCTCATGTACGGCAAAGCCTTCCTAGCACTGCTATCGGCCAGAATCATCGGCAAAGCTCCTTTAATCCCCGCATATGTAATAATTTTGAAGCTGGTTATCAAACACTCAAGGCAGGTTTTACATTTTGTAAGGCAATAAAAATCTCCCCCTGATCGCTCAGGGGGAGATTTTACATTTGATGGGGTCTATGGTAATGCCGCTTCTATATTGTTCAGCAGACCGGTAGTCTCATACCATACATCCTGCATGCGCTGCCTATCTACCTCTTGTAGCTCTCCAGCTCCGTTTATATATTTCTCCACCGGAAGAATCCTGTACTGGGCTTTACCTTCCCGGTAGTATCTGTATACCCAAGTAGGTATATACTCGATGTTGGCTATTGAGACAGTATTTTCATTATGATCTTTTACAATCTCAACGTTCATTATAACGCCGCTGTCGGTATAGCGTTCCCTCTGGTTGGATATGAAATTACCCAGGGAATATGCGATGAATACTTTTTTAGGCATTCCGCCTTCCACTACAACATCTTTTATCTCCAC
>JAMNZI010000006.1 GCA_023622385.1 Bacillota bacterium
GCTGCCATTAGGCGCCATCTTTTGAATCGTTGGCGTGAAAGAGCCAGATGATGAATTTATGTAAAAATTGCTATAAAGAGATTTCATTTTGTTCAATTATGTGGTAACATACTATTATAGTAAATTTGTCAGTTTGTGCTAAACAGATAAGGGACATGCCTTATGCACAAGAATGTATAATTTATTCGTAAAAATAGGCCTTGAAAATGAATGCAGATATATAAACCTCGATTGGGCTAATCGATCTGTAACCAGCGGACGATAAGTTTTATGTGTACGGATATCTTTTGATGGTAATGGTAGTATCGAGTACCTTGAAATTAATTGATTGAAATTTTTTAGGTTGTAAAGGGGAGGGTGTAGTTTGATAGAGTTTGACATCGAAATGGAACAATTTGCTGAAATTAAGGTGGTCGGGGTAGGGGGCGGAGGAAACAACGCTGTAAACAGGATGATACAGTTTGGTTTAAAGGGCGTAGAGTTTATTGCCGTAAATACCGATAAGCAGGCTTTATTTGCTTCTCAGGCTAACCAGAAGATACAGATTGGCGAAAAGCTGACCAAGGGCTTAGGTGCTGGTGCCAATCCCGAGATTGGGCAGAGAGCGGCTGAAGAGAGCCGAGAGGAGATTACCCAGACGCTAAAAGGGGCTGATATGGTATTTATAACGGCCGGTATGGGCGGAGGTACGGGGACAGGCGCTGCCCCGGTTATCGCTGAGATCGCTAAAGAGTTGGGGATCCTGACGGTAGGAGTGGTTACCAAACCCTTTATGTTTGAAGGCAGGCAGAGGATGATCAACGCCGAAAAGGGGATTCAGGAGCTCAAGCAAAGGGTTGATACCCTGATTACCATACCCAATGATCGGCTGTTGCAGATCGTCGAAAAGCGCACCACCATGCTGGAAGCCTTCAGAATAGCCGATGATGTCTTAAGGCAGGGCGTGCAGGGCATCTCCGACCTCATAGCGGTTCCGGGCCTCATTAATCTGGACTTTGCCGACGTGAGGACCATTATGAAGGAGAGAGGATTGGCCCACATGGGCATTGGCAGGGCTAGCGGAGAAGGGCGCGCTTTGGAAGCCGCCAAACAGGCCATTCAAAGCCCGCTGCTGGAGACCACCATTGAAGGTGCCAGGGGCGTGTTGCTCAATATAACGGGAGGCGAAAACTTAAGCCTGTATGAGGTCAATGAAGCGGCCGAGCTGGTGGCTCAGGCTGCAGATCCGGATGCCAACATAATCTTCGGAGCGGTTATCGATGAAAACCTTCAGGATGAAATACGCATAACCGTAATTGCTACCGGTTTTGAGGAAAAAAGCAAGAAGGACGATGGGAAAAAGAAAATAGAGCGGGCGGCGGAAAAGCTGTTTTCGAGCGCCCAGGATGATGAGCTGGATATACCCATTTTCTTAAGGAGAACCAGGGGGTAAAATGCTTTATCGCTTTGCGTAAGCCATCAGTAGGTGGCCGTGAGTTTACGCGTATCGGTTGTAATATACAAGATATATAGGAAATTTTAGTTTAAGGGGCAAAACGACAATAAAAACGATAAAATCGTTTTTATTGTCGTTTATTTTTTGTTTTCGCGGACTCAATTTTACAAATTTTTAAACATGCCCTGATTTATAATAAAGGCAAGGGTAAGGGGAGTGGGGCGCTCTATGGGGTAGAGTACAGGTATCTGGACATATTATGGCTGGATAATTTTATAATGAATTTTTCGATACTGTGGATTACCTTCAAAATATCCAAGGTAAAGGGCTCTCTTTGGAGGTTGTGGATTTCAGCGGGGATAGGGGCCTTATACGCAATCATATTTTTCCTCCCGGGGTTTGAGGTTTTAAATAGCTTTTTCCTCAAAACAGCCTTATCATTGGTGATGCTGCTGGTAGCATTTAAGTTCAGCACCTTAAAGGACTTCTTCAAAGCATTTACTTTTTTCTACGCTACTACTTTTGTGTTCGGAGGCGTTGCGCTGGGCTTGTATTTTTTTACCCAGGATTATGTGGCCATCGAAAGAGGCGTCTTTGTGATAAAGGATTACCCTGTCAATAAGCTGATGGTAACCGGCGGGCTGGTCATCATCTTAATACACGCCATGTGGCGGTTTGTTCGCCTGCACCTTTCTAAAGACCAGCTGCTTTACAAGGTGAAAATACGCTTTGAGGAGAAGGAAGTTGTGCTAGATGCATTGCTTGATACCGGCAACATGCTTTTGGACCCTATAAGCAAGCATCCCGTTATGGTGGCTGAGTTTTCGAGGCTGAGGGAGCTGTTGCCCCAGGAAATACAGGAGATATTTACTAGACCATTGGAAGATGGCTTTTATGCGGTGGCCCAGGTGGTCAGCCAGTCAAGGTGGATTGAGAGGTTTAGGATAATTCCATATGCCACGGTAGGCAACCCCGGTGGCATCTTGATGGGCTTTAAGCCCGATGAGGTTTTGATATTAAAAAACGGGGAATGGCATGCCGCTCAAAACGTCGTTGTGGGGATGTATAACGATAAGTTATTCAGCGGCCAGCATTACCAGGCATTGGTCCATCCAGAGATAGTCGCTTAAAAAGAGGGGGGATTATAAAATGAAGTTTTACAAAAGGCTTACCATGCAATACTACCTTTTTATCATGAAGCTGCTCGTTAAATTTCCCCGCTTAAAAGGCTTGCCCATCTTCTATATAAGCGGGAGCGAAGCTCTTCCGCCTCCCCTTACCAATGAGGAAGAGGATCAGCTTCTTTACCGCTTGGAAAGGGGCGATACCTCGGTAAAGAGCACGTTGATCGAGCGAAACTTAAGGCTGGTGGTGTACATTGCCAGAAAGTTTGAAAACACCAAAGTAGGGATGGAAGACTTGGTTTCCATTGGAACCATCGGGCTCATAAAAGCAGTTAATACCTTTGACCCATCCAAGAAGATCAAGCTGGCCACCTATGCTTCGCGGTGTATAGAAAATGAGATCTTGATGTACCTCAGGAGAAACTGCAAGATGAAGGCGGAGGTATCCTTTGACGAGCCTTTGAATGTGGATTGGGACGGCAATGAGCTGCTGCTATCCGATATACTTGGGACCGATAACGACCTGGTGTATAAAAGCATTGAAGATGAAGTAGAGAAAGAGCTGCTCGATATGGCTATAAACAAGCTTTCAAAGCGGGAGAGGCGCATAGTGGAGCTGAGGTTTGGGCTGCGCAGCGGCAAAGAAAAGACCCAAAAAGAGGTGGCCGACATGCTGGGAATTTCCCAATCTTACATATCGCGCCTAGAAAAGAGAATCATAAAAAGGTTAAAAAAGGAAATTAGTCGCATGGTATGACTTTGAATAAAATCCTCCGTCCAAGGTAATACTTTCAATAGAATTGAAATAGCAGCAATATCGTGTGAAAGGGATGGAGGATTTTTGGTATGTCGGCAAACAAGGTTGAGATTTGTGGTGTGGACACATCCAAGTTACCGGTGCTTTCCAACGAGAAGATGCGAGAGCTGTTTGAACGGATGCACGCAGGCGATAAGAGCGCGAGAGAGGAGTTCATACAGGGAAACCTCAGGCTGGTGTTGAGCGTCATTCAAAGGTTTAGCAACCGAGGGGAGAACATCGATGACCTTTTCCAGGTAGGGTGTATCGGACTTATAAAAGCTATTGATAATTTTGATCTTTCTCAAAATGTAAAATTTTCAACCTATGCTGTGCCCATGATCATAGGAGAGATAAGGCGGTACCTCAGGGACAACAATTCCATCAGGGTTAGCCGCTCGCTCAGGGATATCGCCTACAAGGCCCTGCAGGTACGGGATAAGCTCATAAGCAAAAACGCCAAGGAACCCACCATAACCGAGATCGCCAACGAGCTCAATCTTCCGAGGGAAGAGGTGGTATTTGCGCTGGATGCCATCCAGGACCCCATTTCCCTCTTTGAGCCCATATACCACGATGGGGGAGATGCCATCTACGTGATGGATCAGGTAAAGGACGAGAAGAATGAGGATGAGAGTTGGCTTGAGGGGATAGCTTTAAGGGAGGCCATGAAGAAGCTCAACGAGAGGGAAAAGCTCATATTGACGTTACGGTTTTTTGAAGGTAGGACCCAGGTGGAGGTGGCCAAGGAAATAGGTATTTCCCAGGCACAGGTGTCCAGGCTTGAAAAGACGGCACTGGCCCACATGAGGAAATATATATAGTTGAGCTTAAATCCGATCACAAGAGAAGCCTTTGTTTTTGTACAGGGCTTCTCTTTTTTATTGCTTGGTTGCTTTAGTTTCCTTAGGCCCTGTTCGAGGCATGAGGGTTGTGATTATATGGCATTTTTACGCTTTAACCTGAATAAACTTTACTGAGACAAACGTGGCGAAAAGCAGGGGAGGGGTACCATGGAGAAAACTTCCGATTTCAGGCAGAAGGAAGTTATCAACATTAGGGATGGCAGGCGGTTGGGCGTGATAGTCGATATGGAGTTTGACCTGCACAGCGGGAGGATCACCGCCATCGTGGTGCCTGGGCCCAGCAGGTGGCTGGGATTTTTGAAAGGAGACCAGGACCTGGTCATCCCGTGGGAGAACATAAAGAAGATAGGGGATGACGTCATACTGGTGGACGTAGACCCGTCCATCATAAAGAAGTAGAACAATTCCAAAGGGGGACAGCGCAGCTTTAAAAGCACATAAGTGTGGACGAGCTGACCAGAAAAAGCTATAATATAGAAAGAATGCCAGGATTTTAGGCTGTTTTTTGCTCGGCTGTCCCAAATACCGCCCGTTGGGGATGGGATGGCATCGAAAAAGGCGGACTATAAATACCCTAACCATCTAAACCGGCCGTACGTTGGCAAGGTTTAGATGCTCGATTGGCCAGCCATGAGATGTCCTTTTTGCTACAACATGGAAAGCAAGGTAGTGGACTCCCGCCCCACCGATGAAGGCCTTACCATTCGCAGGCGGCGCGAGTGTACCAAGTGCGGCAAGCGATTTACTACTTATGAAAAGATAGAGCAGCTGCCGGTATTTGTGGTCAAGAAGGATGGCAGAAGGGAATCCTTCGATAGGGATAAGATCCTAAAAGGGCTCTTAAAAGCTTGCGAAAAGAGGCCCATATCCCTCAAGGATTTGGAAGCCCTGGTTCAGGATGTGGAAAAGCAGGTCTTCAATTCCCTCGAGCAGGAGGTTACCAGCCAGCAAATTGGCCAGATGGTGATGGAAAGGCTAAAGAAGCTGGATGAGGTGGCATATGTGAGGTTTGCATCGGTATACAGGCAGTTCAAGGATATAAACACCTTTATGGAAGAGCTAAACAAGCTTTTGAAGGAAAAAATGACCGAATGAAGGGAAAAGGAGTTTGAGGATGGAGCGTAGCACGGGATTTGAGCTGCGGCAAAGGCAGGGCGTATGGTACTGCGTTATACCCAGCTTTGAAAGGACCGGGCTGGTGAGCCACGGTTTCAGCACCCGTAAGGGAGGGGTAAGCTCCCAGCAGTACGGTACGCTAAACCTCGGATTTAACAAAGGCGATTCGCAAGATGCGGTTATGGAAAATTTTTTAAGGTTTTGCCGCGCGCTGGATATAAACCCTCATGATACGGTGTTTTCCGACCAGGTGCACGGCGACAAAATAATGGTGGTGGGTGGCGGCGATAGGGGAAAGGGCGCCTTTAGGGAGAGCGATATACTCCGGGTGGACGGCCTTATGACTCAGGAACCGCAGGTGGCTTTGGTGACCTTCTACGCCGACTGCGTGCCCCTGTTCTTTTTGGATCCCGTCCATCGTGTTATAGCCTTAAGCCATGCGGGATGGAGGGGCACGGTGGCTTGCATAGGCTCAAAGACGCTGGAGGAAATGCGCCGAGAGTTTGGTACCCGCCCCGAGGAATGCCTCATAGGGATTGGCCCATCCATTGGCCCCTGCTGTTTTGAAGTTGATCTGCCGGTGGCACAGCAGTTTGCCAAAGTATTTGACAAATATGAGGATATAATAATAAAGCCCGGCCTTGAACCGGGCAAGTATCGCGTAGACCTGTGGATGGCAAATGCGCTGCAGCTGGAAGAAATGGGCGTTCCTTCCCATCACATAACGGTGGCGGGCATGTGCACCGGCTGCCGTGAGGACCTCTTCTTCTCCCATCGCCGGGATAAAGGCCGTACCGGAAGGATGGCCGCTATGCTGATGCTCAAATGACCTCCATGCAGCTCAAACGTTGAAGCAAGATATTTAACATGTCATAATCACAGGTTTAACATAGCAAAACGGCAGGTTATACGTTAAAGCGAAACAGCACCACGTCGCCGTCCTGGATGACGTAGTCTTTGCCTTCGGACCTTACCAGCCCCTTTTCCTTTGCAGCCGTATAGGACCCCACGGCTACCAAGGTGTCATAGGGGATTACCTCGGCTTTGATGAATCCCCTCTCAAAGTCGCTATGGATTTTGCCTGCTGCCTGGGGGGCTTTGGTGCCCTTTTTGATTGTCCAAGCCCTGACCTCTTTGGGGCCCGCCGTCAAAAAGCTTATGAGGCCCAGCAGGCTATAGCACGCCGATACCAGCTTGTCTAGCCCCGAGCTTTCCAGGCCCATCTCCTGCAAAAAGGCTTTTTTCTCCTGGTCGTCCAACAGGACGATTTCTTCCTCCAGCTTAGCGCATATCACCACTACTTGGGCATTTTCCTTCTGAGCGTATTCCTTAACTTTTTGAACCAGCGGCAAATCTTCTACGCCAACGTCCTTTTCGGATATGTTTGCGGCGTATATTACCGGCTTTGAGGTAAGCAAAAAGAGCTGCCTCACCAAATTCCGTTGTTCCTCCGAGAAGGCCAGGTTCCTTGCGGGTATGCCCTTCTCGAGATTTTCCTTTATGTACTCCATGACCTGCAATTTTTCTATGCTTTGCTTATCTCCACTTTTTGCCATCTTTTGCGCTTTCACCATCTGCTTTTCTAAGCTTTCCAGGTCAGCGAAAATCAGCTCCAGATTTATGATCTCTATATCGCGGATAGGGTCAACGCTTCCCTCTACGTGGGTTACTTCTTCATCTTCAAAGCACCTTACAACGTGTACTATGGCATCCACTTCCCGTATATGGGAGAGGAACTTGTTGCCCAGCCCCTCGCCCTTGCTGGCGCCTTTGACCAGGCCCGCGATGTCCACGAATTCTATGAAGGCGGGCGTAACCTTTTCGGGATTGTACATTTCGGCCAGCTTGTCCAGCCTGGGGTCGGGAACGGGTACCACCCCTATGTTGGGCTCTATGGTGCAGAATGGATAATTTTCGGCTTGCGCTCCGGCTTTCGTTATGGCGTTGAAAAGGGTGCTCTTTCCCACGTTGGGCAAACCTACGATTCCAAGTTTCATATTGCTATTCCTCCAGATATCGTTGTGTGTTTACATTTGAAAAAGTATATATTATTATATATTGTTTGGAGAAAATAATCAATGTCCAGTTGCCTTTAAGGCTTTGAGATTGCCTTAAAGTGTCAAATGAAATTCCGTCTTTATATCATGCGTTTGCAGGAGGGGCGCGTGCAGCAATTGCGTTGAGCCCACATTAAGGGGGGATGATATTTTGAAGATAGCTTGGAGTAGCTCTCATGCGGAATTTTTGATAAGCGATTCGTATTATTTTTCTACATTGGAGAGGGAAAGCCGTAAAAGGGGCATAGAGATAGTGGAAGTGGCCGATTTCGATGAGCTGTTTTGTTATCCCGTAATAGTGTTCAATTACAGCGAAGACCCCTTCGATGAGTCCGAAATAAAGGCCATCGAAACGGCCGTTGAAGATGGAAAGCGGGTCATTTTCACCGCGCACTTCAACAATAAGGATAACGTTGCTGAGATATGCAATGCTGTAACCGAAAGGTTTGGAATGAAGCTCGGAATGGATGAGGTGTTTGAGGAGGAGCTTTTTGACGAAGGGGATTGCCGCATGGTGATCACCTCCAGGGTGGAAGCTTATGCCCAAGGCGTAAACCAAGTGGTGTTTCCGTATAGCGCTCCCATAGAGGTGCTGCATCCCGACGTGCGGGTTGTGGTGCGGGGCGAGGAATCGGCTCTTACCGGCTCGGGGGAAAGGGCGCCCATCATGGCGGCAGAACGGAAGATGCCCTCGGGAGGGAGCTTACTGGTGTGCGGCAGCTGCCTCTTTTGGGACAACTATTCCATAATGCGAAAGGACAATTTGGCCTTTTCCATCAATCTGCTCAGGATGTGAATTGATTTTTAATGGTTGTCGCCAAATAGTATATGCTTGATTTTGGCGATTTTTTTTTGCTAATATAATGATATAAAGACCGCAGCGCCAACCTACCAAAATGCAATTCGCGATGTAATAATATAAACCACATATCCAAAGAACGATCTTACAAATTGCTACAACTGCAAAATTCACAAAGGCATCTCATGTATTACCATGCTATGTTGCCGCTATCATTGGGCTTTTAAAGTTGTTATTGTAGTTAGGAGTGATAACCGGCATGAAAGTTTCTAAGAAAGATATTGCTATTTTTGTTTTACTAGTGATGGTTATAACTGTCGGCGTTATGGCTGGTTATTATAAAATTCAAAGGGATAGAATGGAAGCTTTTATCAGCCAGAGCTGCTATATGAAATTTGTTTATAATTTTTTAAGGCAAAATGAAAATTTATATGATCAATTTAAACCTATTTTTGAAGATAAACGTATAACGGTCAAAGAGCTGGTTACAATAAATCAATCGGCAAAGGAAATTGTGACTTTTGTTGATGAATTAACCAATTACTATAATGCGTTTTATGGAGACAGTAATAACATATTGGGAGAACCGGCAGAATATGCACAGCTTATGCACTCGGTAATTTATTTGGAAACATTCAAACTGTTAAATGGAGGCGAATATGAAATAGAAATACCCGATTACCTAATTGAATATTTCAATCGCATCCAGCTGGAAGAAAAGTTAAGCCTAATACAAAAAGCTATTCAGGAATTCCGGAACCAATATGCAACATATTTGGAAGATCCATTGATGAATCCAGCGGGGAAAAGCTTTTTAAAAGATGCTTACTGGCAAAAACTATTCGATGAATTAGATGATCGACTGTTACACGCGTACAGATACATAAATCCATAAACAATACGTGGCTATTTGATTTCGGAAAATACTCTGACAGATATCCATCAGCCTCCTGCCCCTAATTTATTAGGAGCAGGAGGCTGCGTTGTGCTCAGCATGTGAACTTTCTCTCGATAGGTACAAGAGCGGTCGAGGAGAGAAGGTGGAAATTAGGGCTAATGTGGGTGAAAGGATAAAAAGGCCTTGACAAGCCAAACTCATATGTGCTAATCTATAACGGCCGTCGGTCAAAGGAACCGACGGCGGCCTAAAAAGCATGGCATCTTAAAAGCGCAATAAAAGAAATAAAAAAGGGTATTGACAAAGCGGATATGATTTGGTAGTATAGAGTTTGCCGCTTGAAAAGCGGCAGGGGAATTGGTCCTTGAAAACTGAACAGTGGTAGATGTGCCAGGTCAATTCCGGAGAGTGGAGCCTTAAAGGCTCAAAGCTTGAAGGAAGAAACGGTGTAAGAAAAGATTTGATATAAATTAAGTGAAGAGTTTGATCCTGGCTCAGGACGAACGCTGGCGGCGTGCCTAACACATGCAAGTC
>JAMNZI010000164.1 GCA_023622385.1 Bacillota bacterium
TATAGAGTTGGCTTTTAATGAGGGTACAGGAGAGCTTTTGGAGCTGGTAAACAAAAGGACCGGAGAGAACCTCATAAAAAATTGCTGGAACGATAGATTTATGCCATTCCAGATAGAGGTAAGCCATATCTCAGGAGTAGGCGCTGGCGTTATATTGGGGCCTAGGAAGGGTTCACAAGCCAAATTTATAGTACAGGAAGTCTCAGATCAGGGGAAAGAGCTCAAAGTACATTTCGATCATCTAACGGGAAAAGACATTTCCTCGCGAAACGCTCCTGAAGCTGAGAGCCGATACAGGATAGCAGTTACATATTCAATTAAAATATTCCATAATTCTCCCGAAACCCTATGGAATATTGAGATTTCTAACAATGAAGATGCAGTAAAGGTTAATAATGTAATGTTTCCCTGCATATTCGGCGTTTATCTTGAATGTAATGTTTCCCTGCATATTCGGCGTTTATCTTGGAGAAAGCTGGGCGGACGACGAACTGGTTTATCCGTATATAGCGGGGGAGAGGATAGTCAACCCCGTCGAAAATTTTGCGAAACCTCCAAAGCTCATAAGGTGGAAATGGCAGGACTATGAATACATCTACGGATTGGATGGCGTTCTTACGCGGCAACAGGACGGAGCTTATGTGAGAGAATTCGATTATTGCGGCGCGGCATCCATGATGTGGATGGATTATTTTGAAAGGGAACAGGGGCTTTATATAGCTTCATATGATAGCAATTTTCCGATTACGGGAATTCATGCGGAGACATTTGGACCCGGTGAACCCGGGATGGGATTTTTTATAAGAAAATACGCGGATATATTGCCCAACAGAAGCTGGACGTCACAGCTTTATGCCGTTGCGATTCATGATGGAGACTGGCATTGGGGAGCCGATAGATACAGGGAATGGTTCAAATCCCATGTTAAAAGAGCTTCGAGACCTCAATGGTTTGAAAAGAGCCCGGGATTAATAGCCCACTACGATTTTAAATATCAGTCGGGCTATACTGTGCATACCTTTAGCGATATCCCGAGGCTTTACGATAAGGCCAAGGAGATAGGGATTGATCACCTGCTATTTGCAGGCTGGCATACTGGAGGATTTGATAACGGTTTCCCCATGTACAGGCCCGATAATGATTTGGGAACGGAAGAAGAAATCAGGAACAATATCCATGAGGTTGAACAAAGAGGGGGACATATAAGCTTTTATATAAATTCCCGCCTGTGTAACAAGCGGTTGAAATTCTACCAAGAGTTTAGGGATCAAAACGGCGTAATCACAGCCAGCGGTTTGCCTGCCTCGGAAAAGTATGGCAATCAGGAATTTGCGGTGATGTGCCCCAATGCCGATGGGTGGCAGGATCATCTTAAAAGCGTGATCAAATATCTGATTGAGGAGCTATCCGCCGATGGAATCTATTTTGATCAAATGTCCATGGCACCGCCGTACCTATGTTATAGCACTTCCCACAACCATGATACTCCGGTTCAATGGAATAGGGGATACATTGGTCTGTTGGAGCATATAAACCGCCTATATAATGATAGTGATGGAAGCCGCCAAAAGCCGGCCTGGTTTATAGAAGGCTGTGGAGATATATACGGGCATTTGGTAAGCGGCCAACTCGTATCTACCTTCTTTTATTGGCATTGTGGAGCTTATCCGGAGCTTTACAAGTATACCTTCCCCGAACACGTATTGGTAGACATGGTTTATCCATCCAAAGGGCAGTTTATGAGGCCGGTGCACGTATCCCAGATAGCCAGAGAACTGTTGAATAAGGCCTTTATAATCGATTCCTATTTATGGATTTATGATTTGGATGAGGACAGTACGTTTTATAAAGATCCCGAAATGCTGGAATACTTGAAAAAAGTTATAGCCTTCAAAAAATTCTGGTTAGAGCGTTTCGGCCACGGCATTTTTAAGGATGACGTGGGCTTATACTGTGAAGATAAAGCAATCATGGCCAAGCTTTATTATTTGTCGGAAGGGATAGAGAATTCCTCCCTGCTTGCAATTTGGAATAAGAAACCTGCAGAAGGCCAGCGAATGTATGTCAGATGGAATAGTGACGTAAGGCCCGAAGTTGTGTGTTATGAGCTGGATGGCGATCTTGCGGGGCAAAGATTGGATGTAAAGGTTAAAAATGGCATGTTGGGGACAACTGATGGGGTAGATGGCAGAAACCAAAAGATAAAGAGGTATTTGGAGATACCGGTAAGTACCAAGGAGCTTTCCCTGATATATATTAGTGGTCGTTAACCATATGTCATTTTTATAAGTTCATAAAAGCCTTTATTGAAAGGTTTTATAAAATAAAGGGGGGAAGTTAGGTGAAAAAACTGTTGGCCATTGCTTTGTGCATCTTTTTATTAATCGCAGCGCTGCCCTATAAACGACCGGTGAGGAGGCTACCATTACTGCGGAAAATCAGAATGGCAGCATGATTTCAATAAGCGGGGTAAACAGGCCGATACGGGCGGCGAATGAGATGATATTGTTTACCAGAGAAAATCAATCACCAAAGACCGATTCGAATCCCTGGTGTGCTGCCGCAATCGTCGATTACGTGGATGGCAGGTACGTAGTAGTTGAGATCAAATACAGGGAAGGGGCGGTGGACATACCCTACAATGGATTTGTGCTATTTGGCCATGGCACCAGTGAAGAGTGGATTTTAAATAATTTGAAAGTTGGCGATGAAATCATTATTAAAGGCTATACATTGCCGGAAGTGATTTTAGGGCCGAAGATTGGCCTGGAAGACGGTACATGGTACGAGGTGGATGGGGTAAACGTACAAGGAGAAGCTGATGCCTTAATCATTTATACCAGCGAATACGGCCAATGGACGGATGCTTTTGATGCAACGGTAGCTCAGGCTATTGTGGTGAACGGCATCGTAGTGGAGGTAAATACGGATGGAAGCAAAGGCACTTACATTCCCGGAAATGGCTATGTGCTTTCGGGTTCGGGCAATAAGAGGGAGTTAATCCAGGGGTTGAAAGTCGGCGAAAGGATAGAGACGGCCAATATTACCATACCAACAGTTCCGGAAAGATATGCCGTGATAAACGGAATAATCGTTCCGATAGATAAAGTGAATTCTGCCAGGGGTACCAATGAGGTGATCCTGTATGATAGCAGCTACGGTACATCTACCAGGACCAATCCATGGGGAATGGAAATAACGGTAGTAGACAATGTTATAGTAAACGTGAAAGGGTTTGATGGTACCAATAACGATTCAAGCATACCATCAAACGGTGTGGTAATATCCATACACATGGGAAGCCCGTATTATGAAATGCTAAACGGACAAGTAGCTATCGGAGGTGCAGTACAAATAGTCATGGAAGAAAGGTATGTTTATAATGCTTCAAAGACATCGTATGATGCAATGAATCCTAAGAGCAGAGAGGATAACCCCAAAGGATGGAATGATTCCACCAATGCCCCCTATCCCGGATTCAGGGGGACCGATCAGCTCATAATATACGACAGGAGTTACGGCAACAACACCGGTACCAATCAGTGGGGCTATGAAGTGACGGTCAACGGCGAGGGAAAGATCGTAAAGGTGGGCGGAAATTCCAACGATATTCCCGAAGAGGGGTTCGTGCTTTCGGGACATGGCGCAAAGGCTGATTGGCTGAAGAAGCATGCCCTAATAGGGGCTACTGTGGACATCGATACGGACAAGAAGGAAGTACTAATACTCTTTACGCCCGAATCACATATAGAGAGGAGCAGATTGGGGATAAGGGAGGAAGAGAGCAGGTTTATTAACTCAAAGGAGAATTTCCTAGACATAAGATACCAGGATGTAGAGCGATATATAAATAACGCCAAAAATTATGTGGCAGCTGCCGAAACCAAATTGGCAGAAAAGAATTACACAGAGATGTTGAAGATTTTAGATAAGGCGGAAGCCGAGATTTCCAATGCTCATTTTTCAAACTATGAATCACGAAAAGTGGAGACGAGGGCGGTATGGATAAGGCCCAAAGAGACCAATGCCGAGCAGGTGGCAAAGCTTCTGGATGAATTGCAGGCGTTGAATATAAACACCATTTACCTTGAAACGTGGTGGGACGGTTATACTATATATCCCACCGAGAATACCATAACCGAGCAAAACCCCATTTTTGGAGGGTTTGATGTACTTAAGTGCTATATCGAGGAAGCCCACAAGCGCGGGATGGAGTTACACGCATGGGTGGAAACCTTCCTGGTGGGCGTTGGTGCCAGCGGCACGGATGAGGGAGGACCCGTAAAGGCCAAAAAACCCGAATGGCTTTTGATATCACGAAAGGGAGATAATTTTGAACTGGTAGGGGAATATAACGCCAAGTTCTACTTCGCTAATCCGGCACTTCCAGAAGTAAGGGATTTTATCATGGATATATATCTGGAGATCGTTAAAAAGTATGATATAGATGGACTCCAACTCGATTATATACGCTACCCCGATGCAAAAGACGGATCCAATGATTTTGGATATGACAGTTATACGCGAAGCCTGTTCCAGCAGGAATATGGCGTTGACCCGATCACGGTTACGCCGAGGCATGAACTATGGAGCGAATGGTGCAAGTTCAGAGCTAATTTTGTAAGTACGTTTGTCTACAGAGTCTTCAATGAAATAAAGGCCATTAGACCGGATGTGGAGATCTCCGCAGACGTATGGACCGATTACGTTAACGGCCCTGTAGTTAAGATGCAGGATGTTAAGGACTGGGTAAGCAAAGGATATATAGACACCGTAATTCCCATGTCCTATACTCTCGATTCAAAGGCTGCTGCGGCCGATACCAGAAATACCAAAGAGTTTGCCGATAAGAAGGCACTTGTTACAGTAGGGTTAAGCGCTCAGATAGGTTTAACTCCTGAGGAACTGGTAGAGCAGATTCTTGCTGCCAACAGCAATATGGCAGAGGGCACCGCAATTTTTGAAGCCGACGCTTTCCTGCGCAATAGATATGGCTATAAGCTCCTGATGGGCATTTACAGCAACAAGGCAATCTCACCATCAAAAGATCCGGTCAATTCAACCAAGGTAATGCTGGAAGAGGTAAGGCGGAAAATCTCGGAGATATATGTGCCCTATGGTGGCATGGATAAAGCAAAAGCTTCCAAATATTTAAACGAGATCAAATCAATATTGGACAGCAACGTATTTAAAGAGAAAGGCAAAACGAAGTGGAAGGATCTTGAAAAGGTAGAAGCCAAGATTGAAAATCTACTTAAGAGTATAAGCGACGATACATCGATTAACTTAAAAGTGGTGGACAGGATCGAGTATGACCTGAACCGGTGTATCAGCATACTTGGAGAGAGCATTTTTAAGGGGGCCTTTATGGAAGGCCATAAGGTAGAAAAGCTGATAGTGGAATGCCCGATAAGCAGGGTTGGAGATTCTGCTGAAGTGAGAGTTAAAGCTGTCTTTGAAGAAGGGGAAGAAGTAATCATGTATTTGGATCCTTCTCACTATAAGGTAAGATGCAGCAATCCTAATGTCTTGAGGGTGGATGGAACAGTTATACGAGCAGTAGGTCCTGGGAAAGCCAATGTAATTGTTACCGTTTCTAATGAGTTTTTATTCAAAATAAATGATAGCAAAACCATCGTATTGCCATTGCTCATAGAGTAAAGTGATATTGCCTTCCTGCATTAGAAGCAGGAGGAAAAGGCAAAAATGCCAACAGTACAGGCCATTTGGCGTGCCGAGCCAAATGGCCTGTAAAATTATATTGCTTTGTTTATGGTGTCAAGATCGAGCAGTTTTTTCTTGCTTAGGCTCAATTTTGTAAAGACTCCACCTCCTCCTTTGTCAGTTCCCGCCATTCTCCAGGTTTCAAATTTTCATCGAGGATAAGGCAGCCCATCGCTATTCTTTTCAAATAAATTACCTGTTTACCAAGAGCTTTAAACATTCTCTTTATTTGATGGTACTTGCCTTCGCTCAAATATATGTACACCTCGGATGTACTTCCTGCTCGAAGAATTTCAAGCCTAGCAGGAAGGGTTTTGTATCCATCTTCTAAGGTTATACCTTCTTTGAAAGCCTTGACGTCATTTTCGTCAACAATTCCCTGTGTTTGCGCGTAATATTTCTTTACGACTCCTTTTTTTGGCGATAAGAGTTTATGCGCTAGTTCCCCATCATTTGTTATAAGCAGAAGGCCTTCGGTATCCTTATCCAGCCTTCCTACCGGGAAGGGATTGAGAAGGGTCATTTCTGGCGGCAAAAGGTCAATGACCGTTCTTTCTGACGGATCGTATGTAGAAGTTATAACCCCTTTTGGTTTATTCATCATGATATATACCACTTCTTTGTAGTCTATCTTGTCATTACCCATGAATACCTCATCACGAGCGGTGTCCACAATCATTCCAGCATCCTTTGCTATTTGGCCGTTTACCGTAATGACCCCTTTCTTGATCAGTTTTTTTACCTCTTTACGAGTACCGATCCCTGAATGGGCCAAAAGCTTATCTAGCCTCATTTTAGCCATCGCTACAGCCTCCTTGTTTAGAATGGAGCCGTATAATTATATCATAAAATACCCGTCACGATCATAATTATACTTTGCACTGGTATCACTTTTGGCATATTTTCTTATACTATTGAAGTAAGTAAGCATCATATCTTGGTGCAATTCATTGGATTCGGATTTTGATAGAGCAAGTCTAAAGTGGCCTTTTACATAGCCTGTTTAGCAAGAGGAGGATAGGCGTCATGCCCATTAGGGATTACATAAAAAATGCGAATCTAAAATTCAACGGTAAACTGGTGATGAGGGTTGCAACTAACGGCATTGTGCTGCATCATGCGGCGGCCAGTCAGGCTACGCCGCAGCAAATACACCAATGGTACCCCTTGCGCTCCATCTTTTCTCTAAATCTAGCTACTTCAAAAACAGGCTGAATCGGCTGAAAAAATGTGGTAAAATATTTTTGGAATATCATGAACAAAAATGCTTCCGTTGGATCCCCATTTTTTGGAGCTTTTAATATATAAAGTTTCCCTTAATACACGGGGGAAGGATTAAATTCTTCGGAAGTTCAGCAATGAAAATATCCATGCTTATTTGTTCATCGGTTACTGAAGTAAAGGGGGCGGCATGGTGAAGGCCAAATTTCTACACTTAGCCGACGTGCATCTCGATACGCCTTTTCAGATGAGGACAAAGGATATGCGCATGTTTTTGCGCCAGGCAATCCGTGAGGCTTTTCAAAAAGCCATAGATTTAGCCATATCGGAGAAGGTGCACGCTGTCCTCATTGCAGGGGATCTGTTCGATAACCAGACTTTGAGCTTTGCCACCGAAAAATTTATGGTAGAGCAGATGAAAAGGCTTTATGAGGCCAAAATACCGGTGTTTTATGCGCCGGGCAATCATGACCCCGCCGGCGTGATGTACCGGAGAAGCTTGATTGAATGGCCCGGCAATGTAAAGGTCTTCAGTTTTAAAAAGCCTGAAACCTGCCCTATTTATGATGAGGAAGGACAGCTTGTGGCATGGATCACGGGGGCCGGGCATGAAAGCCCTCATGAAAGGGACAACATCATCAAAGATTTTCCCCGTGCCCTGGATACCGCCGTACCCCATATAGGGCTTGTCCATGTTTGGGTTACAGGTGCAAGAGGTGAGGGGCAACATGACAGGTATGCCCCCTGTACTCTTGAGGACATGATGGACAAGGGCTATACATACTGGGCGCTGGGGCATATTCACTCCAGAGTGCATCTGGCAGAAAAGCCATTGGTGATATATTCCGGAAATCTAGTAGGACGCCATCACGGTGAAGAAGGTCCAAAAGGAGCCTGTTTGGTGGAGATAGATGGCCCAGGGGAAGTTAAGGCTAAATTTTATCCTGTGGCGCCGGTGCGCTGGGCCACCTTCAAAGTGGATAACCTCTCTCAGGCTACGACCTTGTCCCAATTGCAGCAGCATGTATATAAAGCGCTGGTAGAGCAGCTTGAAAGCCAAGACCAGTTTGGGGAGGCGCGAAATATCATTGCTAGAGTGGTGTTGGAGGGCCCGTGTCCCCTGTATAGCCAGTTGTGCTTTCAAAGGGCGCAAGCATATCATCAAGAAGAAAACATCCAGATCCTAGAGGAGTATCTATATGAGGCCCTGGGGTTTAGGTATGTGGAAGTGTTACCTGATGGGCTTACTCGTCCTGTGGTACCCCAATCTTACAGGGGACAACCCCATGTATTAGGCGTTGCTCTGGATATCATAGAGAAGGCCAGAATGGATCCGCAGATCCTGCTTAAATTAAAGCCCGATATACTGGCTGGCTGCCCTACGGGAGATATCGATGGTATCATCGCTTATCTCAATGAATTGCTTGAAGGATTGGATTATGAAGTGGCGACTCGGATGATGGAGGAGATGGCATGAGAATTCAGAGGTTAAAGGCCAAGGCTTTTGGCTGCTTGAAGGAGTGGGAAAGCCCATCGCTTAAGTCGGGCCTTATACTGGTATTTGGGCGCAATGAATCGGGTAAAAGCACGCTTTTTAACCTGATAACTACACTATTTTATGGATGGTCACCGGCAAACAGGGAAGAAAATCCCTTTGTACCATGGGGAGAAGTTGAAGCTGCCTGCGAAGGAGAACTTGTATTAAAAGAAGGGGAAGTGGTCACCGTTACACGCAGGTTGAGAAGTGCTTCAGCAGGTATGTTGCTGCAAAAGGATAACGCCATTGAGCTTAGAAACAGGCCGCTTTCGTATGTCGAGGTTTTACCGCGGGAGGTTTTCAGGGAGGTTTATGCTGTTGAGCTTAGTGCTCTAAAGTTCCCGCAGCCCAGAGCATGGGAAACCATGCAGCAGTTGTTGCTGGGAGGACAGTTTAGCTCCTTCATTAGGCCGGTCCATCAGGTGACGGAGGAGCTGGAGGAAGAGGCCAATCGCCTTTGGCGTCCCGATAGAAGGGGTAAGCCACGGGCTAAGGAGATAGGGGAACGGATCAGTGAGCTTAGAGCTTTACGGGAGGAGACTAGAGCTAGGGAGGAAGGTCTGCGCCAGGCGCAGGTGAAGCTCGCTGAATGCCGGCGCATGTTGGAGGAGAAGATAGCCCAAAAATCCCGACTGATAGCATATATAGATCGCTGCGAAAGGCTAACCCCTATATGGAAAAAGCTCAAAAGAGTTCAGGAACTCAAAGAAATTTCGGCTTACGCCGCCAATTATGATGATTTGCCGGAAAATCCGGTTCAGCATTTGAAAAATATTGATGCCCAGCTGCAGGATTTTGAGTTTCAAAGGGACAGGCTGGAAGGCAAAAAGCGTCAGTTGGAAAGCATAATACAGGCCTTTACACAACAGGACCAGCGAGTGCTGGATTATGGTGGGGATATCAAGCTGCTGGTCAAGGCGTATGACCGCATAAGGGCCGATCAGGAGGAGCTTAAAAATTTAGATTTTGATATAAGGAGCAAGGGAGAGCAGCTCAAACGATATGCCTCTGAAGTGCTGGTAGGCGGTTGGAAGGCGGAGCTTGCAAAGGTTTTGGAAGCTGTTGATACGGCTGTGTTGAAATCTGCAATAGATTCTTTCAGGCAGGTACAAGAACGTTACCAGGAACAGGTAAACAGGGTTGAGGCTTTGAAGATAAGCGCAAGGCAAGGCACAAGCGGCAGGTTTGTACCATGGCTTTGTGGAGCCATTGGTATCCTAGGGTTGCTGGGATTTATGTTGACCAATACGTCAGGGGCAAAGTTTTTATCGATGTTTGTAGCTTTAACGGGCATAATTTTCCTGCTAGCTTGGTTGTTTTTTGGCAGGAAGTCTACCGAGCACTTTGGAGTTAAGCTTGAGGAAAAGCGTCTTAAGCAGCTACATGAAAGCGTGACACAGGCGCGTGCCCGCATCAAAACCTTGCTAAACGG
>JAMNZI010000129.1 GCA_023622385.1 Bacillota bacterium
TCACTCCTTTTTCAATACTTTATAGCTGGTTTTTTTAATATTATTACTTCTTCAGTGTGCATTAGTTGTTCGATTCTAGATTTATTACTAATTCCGCTTTGAACAGGAAGCATCCTTCTATTTCTATCAAGATTTCTTGATTTAATATCAACTACATGAAAACCTATATCTTTCTCAGCAATGTCAGCAAGGCAATAAGGTGTTTTAACATCAACACCTCGCATTGTTGATGAACCCACAACTAAAATTGCATAGTGCCCTGGTTTTAAAACTCTAAATATTTCTTTAATCACGTCTTTCATTTCTGAATAATATTTTCTTAGAATAACCTCTTTTCTAGAGTCAATAGTACTGAGTTTTTGTAAGATATTTTCTGTAAATTTAGGGAAAATGTACAAATTGGAATTGGAAGTAGACTCACTTCCTATATAAGTTTTTCGCAAATTAGAAAGTATTGAAATTGGTATCCCCAACCAAACAAGCGAAAATTTATGGGCACGCATATAGTCGATAGCATTAGCATAAGGAGGAGACGTAAAAACTAAATCTATCGACTCAGAGGGTAAATCTAAATTTTTAGCATTACATGCAATAATTTGGGGACGAGGTTCATAATCTGGCAATTCTGATACTACAGCTGCAAATTTTATTAATCTTTTTTGATATATATTTATCGCATTTTGAGGAACCTTATTTTTGTCAAGATGAGGCCTCGAATGAGCAAGATCCCTTGCACGGGTTACTCCCCCACTTTTCGTAATTATTATACTTGAAAAAATTACTTCCAGTAATTCTCTAAGAGGTGTACCTTTTTCAAAACGTTCTATTGACAAAATTAAACTCATTAATTCCATTTGAGTTTCTGGGAAAAACCAATAATTTATAAAATCTCGGGTTTTTTCATCAAATCTCTCTTCCAAAGCTTCTTTTAATAAAAAAGGCTTGTTAATTATCATGTTTTTAGCATATTCACAAATTTCGTCAGCAAGTTGTGATCCTTTAATGTCAATGCGTGTAACTTTTGCTTTAGCAATTTTTATTGCTAAAGGATCTATATCACAACCTATTGCAAATCTGTTAAGCAAATAAGCCTCAAGAGTAGTAGTACCAGAACCATTCATTGGATCCAATATAACATCGCCAGAATTTGTTAGCATCTTAATAAAGGTTCTTGGTAATTGTGGAGGAAACTTAGCGGCAAAAGCATGGATAGCATGTGAAGCGTAAGTACTAGTTTCATTATGGAAATTTAGGTCAATATTATTTATTGCTAGATCAATCATTACCTTAGCGACCTCCAATTATGTAGTTTATTAAGACAAGACTTATTATATCAAACTTTAATTTAATAGCCAACCTTATCAATTTATTGTTCCCCAATAGGGGAAAATTAGAAAATAGAGTTATGGTTAAATATCCCATAATAATTTTTGTAACTTTTAGGGAGATAATCTTTTTGCTTACTGGGCAAAAAAAAAAAATAAAAATATTACAGTGAGAATGCGATCTGACACAACTTTATTCAACTAGCCTAGCATTTTTGCCTTAAAATAACTAAAGAAAATAACATTGTTAAGTATTCTGTTATAGTTAATGGGGAACAATCAAAAGTTTTAGATAAGTAAAATTGATTGCATACAATTTGGGAATACTAGATATGTAAATTTTCCGTAAACACTATAATTGTTCAAATACAAACATGTAAGAGGTGAATTGATTTTTATGGAAAAATATGATACTCACTACTCGAGAAAACCCAACCGCTTAATTAATGAAAAATCACCCTATCTTTTACAGCATGCTTATAATCCTATTGATTGGTTTCCTTGGTATCCAGAAGCTTTTAAAAAAGCCAAGGAAGAAGATAAACCTGTTTTTGTATCTATAGGTTATTCCTAGCCCCGCAGATGCGGGGTTATAAGACAAGGATAGGAGGTTATCTAAGTCCACTTGTCACTGGTGCCATGTCATGGAACGAGAGTCCTTTGAGGATGAAGAAGTGGCCGACATACTCAACAAAAATTTTGTTTCCATAAAGGTGGACAGGGAGGAAAGGCCGGACATAGATCACATATACATGACGGTATGCCAGGCCCTTACCGGCCAAGGAGGATGGCCACTG
Organism: Bacillota bacterium; assembly: GCA_023622385.1. Classification (GTDB taxonomy): domain Bacteria; phylum Bacillota; class Clostridia; order Caldicoprobacterales; family Caldicoprobacteraceae; genus Caldicoprobacter. The sequence goes on from JAMNZI010000129.1 coordinate 2,123, forward strand.
ACCATTATAATGACGCCGGATCAAAAGCCTTTTTACGCTGCAACCTATCTTCCAAAACACGGGCGTATGGGCCTGCCGGGACTTATCGATATATTGAAAGCGGTGGCCCAGGCTTGGAGGACCAACAGGCAGGCGCTTATTGAGTCGGGGAATAAGATTGTAGATGGTTTACAGGAGCAGTTTAGGCTGGATTCGGAGGAAAACGATTTTACCAAGGAGGACATCCATCGGGCTTACAGGCAGCTTGAACGCTCATTTGATCGGGTCTACGGTGGATTTGGCCATGCGCCTAAATTTCCCATACCGCACAACCTCTATTTTCTCATGCGGTACTGGAAGATGACCGGTGAACGGAAGGCTTTGGAAATGGTTGAAAAGACCCTGGATGCGATGTACCGGGGAGGGATATTCGACCATATAGGATACGGGTTCTCGCACTATTCCACCGACAGGAAGTGGTTGGTACCGCATTTTGAAAAAATGCTGTATGACAATGCCCTGTTGGCCATTGCCTATCTGGAAGCCTATCTGTGCACCAAAAAGGATGTGTATGCTGAGGTGGCCAGAAAGGTATTTACCTATATCCTCAGAGATATGACAGCACCTGAGGGGGGATTTTACTCGGCTGAGGACGCAGATTCTGAAGGAGAGGAGGGAAAGTTTTATCTTTGGACGCCGGGAGAGATAAAGGACATCTTGGGAGAAAAAGAAGGGCAGATATTTTGCAGTTATTACGGTATCACCGATGAAGGGAATTTTGAGGGGAGAAGCATTCCAAATCGCATTCACGCATCAGGGCCCGTAAACGAGAACGAAAGCTTGATAGTGCCCTTGCGTCAAAGGGTGTTTATGCATCGAGAGCGGCGGGTTCGCCCATTTAAGGATGATAAGATTTTGACGTCCTGGAACGGATTGATGATAGCCGCCATGGCTATGGGCGGCAGGATCCTCCAGGACCAACGCTATATTCGGGCTGCAGAAAGGGCAGCGGAGTTCATACTCAATAGGCTAGTCGGTAAAAACGGCAGGCTGTTGGCCCGTTACAGACATGGGGAGACGGCATATCTCGCTTTTCTGGATGATTATGCCTACCTAATATGGGGATTGATCGAGCTTTACGAAGCCACATACAAACCCGTTTATTTAGAATATGCCATTAAGCAAAACCAACAGATGATTGACCTGTTTTGGGATCCAAGCAGGGGCGGGTTTTTCTTATACGGCAGGGATAGCGAGCAGCTAATTGCGCGACCGAAGGAGGTCTATGACGGAGCCTTGCCGTCTGGAAACTCGGTTGCGGCTATGAACCTATTAAGGCTAGCGAGATTAACTGGGAATCAGGACCTTGAAAACGTGGCGATGAGGCAGCTTAAGGCCTTTTCAGGCATTGTTAAGCAGTATCCTGCCTCTCATACTTATTTTATGATGGCGGCTATGTTTGCGCTGTACCCCACCAGGGAGATAGTTTTTGCCGGTTCCAAGGGGCACCAGGACGTCACGGATATGATCAATGCTTTTAATACTGCCTTCGCACCCCATACTGTGACCCTGCTGCATTCAGAGGATGAAGAAGGAAGGCAGCTGGAGCAGATGGTGCCATATATAAGAGGCCATAAACCGGTGGATGGCAAAGCTACCGCTTATGTATGCGAAAATTTTGCCTGTCGAGCTCCTATAGTTGACAAAGATGAGCTTTTAAAAATGCTGAATTAAAGCTATTTAAATGTTGACATGTAAAGTCTGGTTGTTATAATATAACGATATAATCATTGCTGTACAAATAGGAAATTGACAGACATAAAAGGGCAGGTGTTACCGGCGTGAGGAATAACTAATCGGGAATATTATCCCCAAATCAGTGCCAATACGGATTAAAGCCATAGATTGAAGAAGTAGTTTGTCGTAAATATATTGGCAAAAAATTCCAGATTGGTTATTCCCTGACGGTATACCGTGCCATTTTTGCTTATTATAGTGAGTTAAAAAGGTTATAGTGATGTCCTAGAGCAAGGTGGGTACATCGCTGTCTGCCATATGGAGCATTTCTATATGAATAACCCCCCTACTAAAATGGTGCAATATGCATAGACACACAGTGGGGAGGAAGTGATGGTTGGCTGATAGTATCGGGCCAACATGAAAATATATGATAATCAGGCAGCAGCTTAAGGTCAGGGATATACCTCTCTGGAATAAGGCAGGGAGGTTTTTTTATGCTGTTATTACATGCGCAAAATATTAAGAAATATTACGGTGATAGGCTGATACTGGATATTGAAGATTTGAAAGTATACAGCGGCGATAAGATAGGAATAGTTGGAGTCAACGGAGCTGGCAAGACTACTCTTTTAGAGATACTTACCAAAAACATAGCTCCCGATGAAGGAATTGTGAAGCTGTATACCGATTTTTCATATATAAGACAATTTGGGATGACGGATGGTAATGTTGACGGCCGCATGGCCAGGGAGTTCGAAATAAACAACAGGGATATACGATTCTTAAGCGGAGGAGAGCAAACCAGGTTAAAGGTTGCAGGTCAATTGAGCAAGAACAGCGGGATACTGTTTGCCGATGAACCCACCTGCAATTTGGATATGGAGGGTATATTGCTGGTAGAAAAGAAGCTTATGGAGTATGATGGGGCGCTGCTTCTGATATCCCATGATCGGGAACTGCTTGATAAGGTATGCAACCACATCATCGAGATTGAAAATGGGAAGATAAACCGTTATTCGGGTAACTACAGCGATTATAAAAAGCAAAAAGAAGCCGAGAAGCAGAGACGCCAGTTGGAATACGATAAATATATAAATGAAAGAAAGAAGCTGGAAGCGGCTCTTCATGCTTTGAAGGTTAAAGCAAGTCGGATAAAGAAGGCTCCTAAAAGAATGGGTAACTCTGAAGCGCGGCTCCACAAAAGGAGCGCTACCGAATCGCAAGAAAAGCTGCATAATTCGATCAATGCAATACGCACTCGTCTGGAGAAGCTGGAAGTTAAGGAAAAGCCGAGGGAGCTGGAAGCCATAAAGATGAAATTTCAACCGGTGCAGTCCCCAGCCAGCAGGGTGCTTATTAGTGGGAAAGATATCCGGTTAAGATTTGGAAGCCGCGTGCTATTCGATGGATTAGATTTTGAGGTCCCTAACGGTTCCAAAACAGCTTTAGTGGGCAAAAATGGCGTAGGGAAGACTACTTTAATAAAGATGATATTGTCACGTCATCCGGCCATAAAGGTAGCGGAAGGCGTTAAAATAGGATACTTCAGCCAGGATCTGGACATATTGGATCCTGAACAGAGCATACTTGATAATATCATGAAGGAGAGCTATCAACCCGAGTGGATGGTAAGGACCATTTTGGCAGGTTTATTGTTTAAAAGAGACGATGTATACAAGAAGGTGGCGGTGTTAAGCGGTGGAGAGAAGGTAAAAGCCTCCATTGCCAAATTGCTGGTCTCAGATGCCAATTTACTCATATTGGATGAGCCCACAAACTATCTGGATGTGTTTTCGATGGAAGCCTTGCAGTCCGTGCTTATGGACTATGATGGCACGCTGCTACTGGTATCTCATGACAGGTGGCTGATAGACAGAGTGGCGGATAGAATCATCGTTATTGAGAATTGTAAGGCTAAAGTGTTTAATGGGACATACTCACAATACTTAGACCAGTTAGAGCAGTCCAAGAGTGTTCAACAGCAAAACGCAGGTGCCGACATTAAACAACAGGAGATGATATTACGGATGAGGTTGGCTGAGATTACTGGAAGGCTGTCCATGCCGGGCAAGAATGATGATGTGGATGAGCTAGAAATGGAGTTAAAACAGATAGTATCGCAATTGAAACAACTTCAAAGGTGATTTTTAAAACATATCACCTCCTAGGTAACATTGAACGGGTGACAATTATAGATTATAATAAGATGCGTGTGCTAAAATTATAAAATACCAAATGATAAGGAGACGATATCCTTGAAACAGCAATCATATTTAATTGATACCCATGTGCATACCTCGGAGGTAAGCTCATGTGGCAAGGTTCCAGCTGCCAATATGGCGCGTTATTACAAGGACGCCGGCTATCAGGGCATAATCATAACCGATCATTATTACGACCGGTATTTTGAAGCATTGGGGGATTTGCCGTGGGAAGCTAAAGTGCAAAAATATTTATCGGGATATAAAGCGGCATTGGAGGAAGGAAAGCGCATCGGTTTAAATGTTATGTTCGGCATAGAGCTGCGTTTTCATGACAGCCCAGAGGATTATCTGGTATATGGGATAGATGAGGAGTTTCTTATTAACAATCCTGAGCTTTACCGATATACATTAAAAAGCTTTAAAGAGTTAATAGACCATCAAAATATCTTGATATTCCAGGCACATCCATTTAGAGCGGGAGTGAAGCCTGCTCCACCCGCCCTCCTTCATGGAGTTGAGGTGTTCAATGGCCATCCCCGTCACGATTCCCACAACGAATTGGCATATAAATTTGCGGCTGAAAACGGCCTTCTTATGATTGCCGGTTCGGATGCGCACCAGCCGCAGGATGTGGGCAGGGCAGGGATATGTTTACCTCACCCCATTTGTTCAGTCCGGGAACTGGTGGAGTACTACAGGGAATTCAAACAAGTTGAGATAGTTATAAATTGTGAAGACACTGGTTAAAAAATGTTCTTGAGTTAAAGGTTTTGTGGAAAGGACAATAGAGGGGAGACGAATAATAATCCTTTCGCTTACCAAGCTGGCTAAGCTATTAATAGGTGCGTTAACAAAGCTGAAGTATGTCCAATTAAGTTTCATTATTTAGGCATTTACTAAGGCTTTGTTTGCGCAAAATTTACGTTGTTGGTAGAATATTGTAGTAAAACAGCTACCACACCGCGTCGATAATAATTTTACAACTAACCTTTTATTTTGCTATGGACATGCTAACTGTTAGGTGGTATTATTAAATTGATTTATTTTATTTATTGATTGTGGGGGTTGGTAGGAAAACCTAAAATGGTATAGCCCGAGCGGAAGAAGTTTTATGGGAATGATGTTTTAAACAAATAAGCATAAAGTTGTAGTTATAATTTGGGCTTGTAAAGATAATGATCTTTATAATTGGGGAGAGTTCGGAATGATTGATGTAGATAAAGAGTTGCAGGCATTTATTGAAGATTTGCACGTTGATTCTTATGATCGCTTTTATGACCTCATTGAGGTGATTGACGAATTTAACAAGGTGTTAAATAAACTGGGGAAGGAGCAATACAGGTATTCCAATCAGTTAGACGAAATTATGATGTCCCTTGAAGAACAAGAGAATTACCATAAGGAATGTGTTTTTTTACAGCAGCAAAACAGAATGAAGGATATGGAAGTAAAAAAACTCGTAGCGGTTTTATTAAATATACTTGATTCATATGAAGATTTGTATAGGTATTCATTGAAATACGGGGATGAATCATGGAAAGAGCAGATGACCATGCAATGGAATAGGACAGGCATTATACTGAAACAAAACGGTATTGTGAGGATTGAAGGCATAGGAGAGCTCTTTGTACCTCAGCTTTATGCGGTTGAAGAGATAAGACAGGTTCCTGGCATTCCAAATGGACAGATTGTGGATATTATCAGAAGCGGCTACATGTATAATGGGGAAATAATAAGAAAAGCTAAAGTTGTTGTCAATCAAACATTAGAGGAACAAGATGAACAAGCTTTAAACTGCGCTGAAACCAGCAATACGAAGGAAGGTGTACAATTTTATGAGCAGAATAATAGGAATTGATCTGGGGACATCGACTTCCGAAGTGGCTATACTGGAAGAGGGCAAACCGAAGGTTATTCCTAATTCAAAAGGCCAAATAATAACACCATCGGTAGTGGGGATTGACCAGGATGGCAATCTTTTAATTGGCCAGGATGCCAGGGATCAGATGCTGTTTCGTCCAAAAGACACGGTTATCGAGGTAAAACGTTTGATGGGTTCCGGACAAAAGGTATCCATGGGTGGTAAAGAATATACACCACAGCAAATTTCTTCATTTATTCTTAAATACTTAAAGAAGTGCGCAGAGGATTATCTGGGTGAGGAGATAACGAGAGCGGTAATAACTGTCCCCGCATATTTTACGGACGAGCAGCGTAAGGCAACTGTAGAAGCGGGTAACCTGGCCGGGTTGAAGGTAGAAAGAATCATAAATGAACCCACTGCTGCCGCACTGGCTTATGGTATTGATAACATGGAAAACAATCAATATATTCTTGTCTATGACCTTGGAGGCGGGACACTGGACGTTACCGTGTTGGAGATGTTTGAAGGAGTGCTGGAGGTCAAGGCGAGTAGCGGCAATAACAAGCTTGGGGGTAAAGATTTTGATCAACGCCTTATGGACTGGCTCATGGAGGAATTCAAAGCCCAATATGATATAGACCTTTCCAATGATGTAAGGGCACTAGCCAGGATTAAAGAAGCCGCTGAAACATGTAAAATTGCTTTAAGTACACAGGAACAATATAAGATAGAGTTGCCTTTTATTGCCGAGAAAGATGGCAAACCCGTAGCACTTGAAAGGGTAGTAACGCGGGATATGTTTGAAAATCTTATAAAAGACCTCGTTGAATCCACCATTGAACCCATAAACATTGCTCTTGGAGATTCAGGGCTAACAAAAGATGATATTGATCTGGTTTTCATGGTTGGGGGTTCGACAAGGATTCCACTGGTTAGAAGATTTTTAGAGTCGGTGATGGGACGACAACCTGTGTCCCCAGTGGATCCTGATCTGGCAGTTGCCATGGGTGCAGCTATTCAGGCAGCTATTATCAATCAAGAGCTTTCTGCCGAAAAGGATATAGTGATAACCGATGTATGCCCTTACACTCTAGGGGTAGAGGTTCTCGAGTTTGTTGCAGGGTTCCCGGTTCCTGATATGTACGATGTCATAATTCCGAGAAATACCACTATTCCTGTTGTAAGAGAAAAAGTATATAGTACAGTGGTAGACAACCAAAAAAAGGTGGAAATAAAGGTTTACCAGGGAGACTACAGGAAAGCCTCGCTGAACAACTTTCTCGGCAAATTTATTCTTGATGGGATACCTCCGGCTCCAGCATTTAAGGAAAAGATAAAGATCCGATTTTCCTATGATGTTAACGGGATATTAAATGTGGAAGGTATTATACTGAGCACCAATAAAAAAGCGGGTATTACAATTGAAACTACAGGAGTCAGGATGGAAGAAGAATTGGACCTTAGCAGCTGGAAGGAAGCTCCTAGAGCTAGAAAATACCGTGGAATTATCAGGCGTGCTGAAAGGCTGCTAAGTGAAAATCCTGATTTGCCTTTATATGCGGAATTGGATGGAATTGTAAAAGATTTGAAGAAGGCGTTGCTTAAGGAAGATGATGATTCTGTTTTGGAAGAATTA
>JAMNZI010000176.1 GCA_023622385.1 Bacillota bacterium
TCCATCACGTCGGTTCAGGCGGTGTATGTGCCGGCCGATGACCTGACTGATCCGGCGCCTGCCACCATATTTGCTCACCTGGATGCCACCACCGTTCTGTCCAGGCAAATTGCCGAGATGGGTATATACCCTGCAATCGACCCGTTGGACTCCAGCTCTAGAATCCTCGATCCGAGGATACTGGGCAAGGAACATTACCGGGTGGCACGCAAGGTTCAGGAGATTTTGCAGCGGTACAAAGAGCTGCAGGACATAATAGCAATACTTGGCATGGAAGAGCTCAACGAGGAAGACAGGATGGCGGTTTACAGGGCGCGTAAAATCCAGCGGTTCCTGTCACAGCCATTCCATGTGGCTGCCACCTATACCGGCATTGAAGGCAAATTTGTTCCGCTCAAGGAGACCATCGAGGGATTCCGTGCCATCGTAGACGGAGAAGTAGACGATATACCTGAAGCGGCATTTTTCATGGTAGGAAACCTGGATGAGGTATTTGAAAAAGCCGAGAAGATGAAGAAAGCAGGTTGATAGAATGGCGGGAGAGTTCTATCTCGAAGTCATAACCCCTGAGAGGACCTTTTTTCGGGGAAACGTTGAGATGGTGATAGTAAACAGCTCGGACGGCGAGCTGGGTATCATGAAAGGGCACATTCCAATGGTAGCGCTGGTTACAATTGGAACGCTGAAGATCAAGCAAAACGGCAAGTGGCGCGAGGCGGCCATAAATGAGGGATTTATGGAGGTGCGCCCCGATGGGGTCATCATTCTATCCCACTCTGTTGAATGGCCTGAGGAAATAGACGAAAGGCGCGCCCAGGCCGCACTTGAACGCGCACAGCAGAGAATACGCCTGCGCAGGAGTATGAAGGAGTACTACCAGTCAAAAGCCGCTATGGCCCGAGCCATGGCCCGGCTAAAGGTCAAAAAGCGCTACAACATCGATTGACTTTTATTGGGTTGCCAAGGTCAAGGTATAGCCACAAATTTGGGCTGCATGCTGGAGAAAGAGGTGAGGGAATCAAAACCTGACCTCTTTATTTCTTGAAGGGCGGTTTCAAACCTGAACGCTACATGTTCAGGAGCATGGGCGTCTGAACCCAGCGTAATGATCTTGCCGCCTAACTCCCTGTACCTTCTGATTATATCAGGATGGGGCATGGGTGCTTCTGATGCATGGCGATAGCCCGACGTATTGACTTCCAGCCCTTTACCTTTGAGGATGAGGGTTTCTAATATCTCATCTATTAAGGAAATACACAGAAGGTGATCGGTTTTCCCTATAGGGAATGGCGCATATCTCTTTATATAATCCAAGTGCCCTAAGACGTTGAACCGGTCGAAAGATTTAATGAGCTTCAATATCTCTTGATAATATTCCTCATAGCATTCTTCTTTTGTTTTACCCTTATAATACTCCCCTAAGTAGGGGTCTACTCCCCCTACCAAATGAACCGACGCTATCACAAAATCGAAAGGATAAGATTCTACTATATTGGCACATTCATCTAGGATATGTGGCTGCAAGCCAATTTCGATTCCTTTCTTTATTACCAGTTGTCCTTTGAATCTATCCTGCATTTTCTCTAGGTCTTCAAAATATTTATCCAGCGTCTTGACATCAAATGGTGGGATGGTGGTATCGGGCCAATCGATGTCTATATGATCGGTAAAAGCTATTTCTGCAAGCCCGGCTTCTATAGCACGGAGGCACACCTCTTCCATAGACATACAACTATCTACCGAATATGTGCTGTGAACGTGGTAGTCCATCAATTCTTATCCCCGCTTTCAATTGCTAGTTTATACATCCATTTTATAGCCTTCCTTTTTTGCCGTCAATAAGGCAGATTTTGTTTGACATGGCGGTAAGGTTTATAATATAATATAGTCAAATTTAACGCTTTACCAATTTAATTAGTTAAAGCGAGAAATTGGGTGGGGGTTTTTAATGATAGGTAAGCTGAAATTGAGCCTGCCAGAGGGCGTTCAAGATTACCTTCCCGATGAATGCTACAATAAGCGGAGAATAGAGGATGAGATCAGAAAGTTTTTTTATCTAAGCGGATATAATGAGATAGAGACCCCGGTAATTGAATTCTTGGACGTATTTGCCGGAGTAAAGCCTTCTATTGAGCAAGAACACATGTTTAAATTGATCGATCCAGAAGGCAGGATTTTGGTACTCCGCCCTGACATAACCATGCCCATTGCTAGGGTAGTTGGAACCAAGATGGCCAACGACTATCTCCCATTGCGGTTGTTTTATCTGGGAAACGTGTATAGATACGGTGACTTTCAGGCAGGTAAACAGCGTGAGGTAGCCCAGGCCGGGATAGAGCTTTTGGGCCTGAATGGCCCTGAGGCTGATGCCGAAGTAATAGCCATGGCCATACAGCTCTTTCTTGAGTTGGGACTCGATGAATTCCAGATTGATATAGGCCAAGTGGAATTTTTTAGGGGTTTAATTGAAGAAGCGGGAATTGCTGAAGAACAAGTCAAAGAGATTCAAAGCCTGATTGATCGTAAGGACATGCTAGCCCTCGAAATGGCTCTTAAAAGATTGCCCATTTCCGACCATGTAAAAGATACCATATACCGTTTACCGCAACTTTATGGGGATAACCGGGTTTTGCAAGAGGCTATAAAAGTTTCACGCAATCTTAAATGTAGAGCTGCTTTAGAAAACATATACCAAGTGTATGAAATTTTAAAGGATTATGGTTTTGAACGTTATGTCACTTTCGATTTGGGAATGGTGCAGAGCTTTGAGTTTTACACCGGTATAATATTCAGGGGCATTACCAGGGAACTGGGCTATCCAATATGTGGTGGTGGGCGATATGATAAGCTGGTATCAGAATTTGGGTGTGACCTTCCGGCTACAGGGTTTGCTGTGGGCATAAAACGCCTACTCATAGCCTTAGAACGCCAGGGGAAATTGGAAGAAGTGCCAAATGTGGATGTGCTTGTAGTGGTTGAAGATGGGCAAAGAAGAGAAGCGCACAAGCTCATGCAACATCTGAAAAGCAAAAATAAGAGGGTGGAGATGTTTTTGCCTACCAATAGATCTATTAGCCCTCTGGATTATGCAAGGAAAAGGGGCATTCCTAAAGTGATAGAATTTAAGGAAAACCAAGGAATCATTGAATACGAAGTGCACCCTGAGTAAGATATGATATCGGCATTTATAGCCGTTTTGCTAGAGCTTAGCTCATCTTGAGCAGTTAACTTTGCAGAAAGGGGATAGTTTCATTGATAACCATAGCTCTTGCCAAGGGGAGGTTAATGGAAAAGGCCGTAAACCTTCTGGAAATTGCAGGCGTTGACTGCAGGCAGCTTAAACAGCCATCAAGAAAGCTGATCTTTTTTACTCCCGACCGGCAGATTCGGATGATTTTGGTCAAACCCAATGATGTTCCAACATATGTGGAATACGGCATAGCTGATATGGGAATTGTAGGAAAGGACACCTTGCTGGAAGAGGGTCGTTCTCTGTATGAAATGCTGGACTTGAAGTTTGGCCAGTGCAGGTTGGTGGTGGCTGGCTTCCCTGAAAAACAGGATGTCTGGATCACGCGCTCCCATACCCGCGTAGCTACCAAATACCCTAATATAGCACGCAACTATTTTTTGCATAAAGGCAAGAACGTGGAAATTATAAAGTTGAATGGGTCGGTAGAATTAGGGCCTTTAACCGGATTGGCGGATGTGATCGTAGATATAGTGGAAAGCGGCAGGACTCTTAAAGAGAACGGGCTTGTCATATTGGAAGAGATATGCAGCGTAAGTGCCAGGTTGGTTGTCAACCGCGTCAGCCTGAAAATGAAGAACAGGGAGACAAAGGCGCTTATCGATAACATTCAAATGGCATTGGAGGAACGGAAAAATGGTGAGGTTAATTGATGGAAGGGGCAAGGATACCACATGGGTATTGGGAAATCTCAATAGGTGTTGGCAGGCATCTTTTGAGAAAGAAAAAGATGCTGTATTGGGAATACTTTCGTCCGTGCGGCAGCGAGGGGATGAAGCGCTACTTGAATATACTGCTCGATTTGATGGAGTGCATTATGCCGATGCACAGGAAATGCTGGTATCCCAGGAGGAAATCCAGGAAGCCTATTTAAAGGTAGAAGGCAGTTACGTAGATATGCTAAAGCGTGCCCGGGATAATATCTATAAATTTCACAGCAGACAGCTTGACAATTCATGGATGGCATTGGATGAAAATGGAATAATTTTGGGACAGCGTGTACTACCCTTGGAACGAGTTGGAGTCTATGTACCAGGAGGACGTGCCGCTTATCCCTCGTCAGTACTCATGAATGTTATTCCCGCAAAAGTGGCAGGCGTATCTGATATCGTCATGGTTACGCCGCCCGGCAAGGACAAAAAGGTAAATCCGTATACCCTGGTAGCTGCCTGCGAAGCGGGGTGCAAAAGCATATTTAAGATAGGAGGGGCGCAGGCTATAGCTGCGCTGGCCTTTGGTACTACCACCATACCCAGGGTGGATAAAATAGTAGGGCCGGGGAATATCTATGTGGCGTTGGCTAAGAAGGAGGTATATGGCTACGTCGATATAGACATGATAGCAGGTCCCAGCGAGGTGATGGTGCTGGCCGATTCCTCGGCACAACCGGCTTTTGTGGCAGCCGACCTCATGTCACAGGCCGAACACGACCCAATGGCTTCAGCCATTCTTGTGACCACCTGTATGAAGTTAGCCATCGGTGTAGTTGAGGAATTGCAAAGGCAGGTTGAGGGATTGACAACAAAGGATGTTATACTGGCTTCTTTGAGAGATTTTGGCGCTGTAATTGTGGTGGATTCCATGGAGACTGCTATAGAGCTGGCAAATGCCATCGCGCCCGAACACCTGGAGCTGGCCGTAAGCAACCCATTTGAGATTTTGGAAGCGGTCAAGCATGCCGGGGCCATATTCCTTGGGCATTATACTCCTGAACCTGTGGGGGATTATATGGCTGGACCCAATCACGTACTACCTACAAGCGGTACGGCGCGTTTCTTCTCGCCATTAGGAGTATACGATTTTGTGAAGAGATCCAATGTAATATTCTATACCGAAAAAGCCTTGAAAGCTGTATCTCATGATGTCATAGAATTTGCCAACAGGGAAGGGTTAACCGCTCATGCAAATTCCATAAAAGTGAGGTTTAAGGATAATGGTTGAATTTGTGCGGGACGATCTTAAGGATTTAAAGCCATACAAGGCTCATAACATACCTCATAAGATAAAACTTGACGCAAATGAAAGCCCCTATGACTTGCCCGATGAGATTAGACAGCAGCTAGCTAAGGAGCTGATGGAAGGCTGTCGATTTAATAGATACCCTGATTCGGACGCTACCGCCTTAAGGCAGGCCATTTCGCGATACTGCGGCGTGTCGCCTGATGAGGTTATGGTAGGCGCTGGCTCGGACGAGCTGATAAGAATAATAATAAGCGCCTTTGTGGGAAAAGGAGATGCGGTTCTATCCCCCGCGCCATCGTTTACGATGTATGGAATATTCACCCGCATAGCCGGAGGCATGCTGGTAGAGGTGCCGCTGGATGACAATTTTGACTACGATATGAGCGGGTTTTACAAGGCCATAGAACAGCACAAACCCAAACTCATATTTATATGTTCTCCCAATAATCCTACAGGCAACGTCATCGATAAATATGAGCTTATCAAGCTGGTCACAGCTTTTAACGGCATAGTGGTTGTGGATGAAGCTTATGGCGAGTTTTTGGGAGAGTCAGTTGCCAGCTGGATGGTAAATTACCCCAATGCAGCGGTCCTCAAGACCTTTTCAAAGGCTTTCGGGCTGGCCGGCCTTCGCGTTGGATACCTGATAGGGAACCGAGAGCTGGTTGAAGAGATATACGCAGTAAAGCCACCCTACAACCTAAACAGCTTCTCTCAGAGGGCGGCACAGCTGGTGCTCGAAAACGTCGATATTTTTAGCAGCAGGATTGCAGCCATAGTAGACGAAAGGGAACGGCTATACGAAAAATTGCGTGCCATAAAAGGGATTGACGTTTTTCCATCCAAGGCCAATTTCCTGCTTATAAAGGTTCCCGATGGCGAAATGGTGTATAAAAAGCTGATAGGGGAAGGTATACTGGTTCGCAATTTCCCCGATGAACCCAGGCTCAAAAATTGCTTGCGCGTTACAATAGGTACAAAGCAGGAAAATGAGGCATTTTTACAAACGCTAAGGCGCATACTGGAGGGATAAAGCATGAATCAGAGAGTAGGCAGGTCGGAAAGGCGTTCCAACGAAACAAGCGTAAAAGTGGAGATAAAACTGGAAGGGCAGGGGTTGGCTAGGGTGGATACCGGTATCGGGTTTTTTGACCACATGCTCACCATCCTGGCGGGGCACAGCGGCTTTGACATCACCGTGGAATGCAGCGGCGACTTAAATGTAGATGGCCATCACACGGTGGAAGATGTGGGTATCGTCTTGGGGAGGGCTTTTGCACAGGCGCTGGGGGACAAAAGGGGGATATCCCGATATGGGACCGCTTTTGTGCCCATGGATGAATCGCTGGCTATGGTAAGCCTAGATATAAGCGGGCGGCCGTATTTGCATTACGAGACGCCACCGCTTGCTCCCATGGTGGGAAATTTTGATACCCAGCTTGCAGAAGAGTTCTTCAGAGCTTTTTCCAACCAATGCGGAGTCACGCTGCATATAAGGGTTGTATATGGGAAAAATGCCCATCACATGCTGGAGGCCGCTTTTAAGGCCTTCGCTAGGGCTTTAAGGCAAGCAGTGGCTTTGGAAGACGACAAGGGTAGAGTACCTTCAACCAAAGGGATAATCGATTGAACACAGGTTTGAACGCAATGAGAGCATTTAAAAGCTCTACATTGAGATGGTCGTGGTTAAGACAGGCTTTGAATGCATATGGAACAAATGCACGTAAAATTGGAAAGCAGGGGGTAATTCTCGGATATGATTATTTATCCTGCAATCGATATAAAGGGTGGGAAATGCGTTCGGCTTATGCAGGGCAGAGCAGAACACCAAACGGTTTACAGCGAAGATCCAGTAGAAATAGCGCAGCAATGGAAAGCTAAAGGTGCCCGATTTCTCCATGTGGTAGATCTGGACGGGGCTTTCTATGGACGTTCGCGAAATGAAGGCATTATAAAGGAAATCATTAAGAGGGTCAATATACCGGTGCAGGTGGGGGGCGGTATACGCTCCATGGAAAGGATAGTCCACCTTATGGAAGAGGTTGGCGCAGTTAGGGTTATATTGGGTACAGCAGCAATCGAAAACCCCGCACTGGTTGAGCAGGCTGTAAGCCGTTTTGGAGCTTCCATAGCCGTTGGGATAGATGCTAGAAACAGTAGGGTAGCCACCAGAGGATGGGTAGAGGAGTGCGATGTAACGCCGGTTGAGCTGGGCAAAAGGGTGAAGGAGATGGGGGTGCAAATTATAATTTACACCGATATACTGCGCGATGGCACGCTGGAGGGACCAAACATACCATCTACTATGGAGATGGTGGAAAAGACAGGCCTCAATGTAATAGCCTCTGGGGGGGTAAGCTCTCTAGAACATATAGCCCAGCTTAAATCTATAGGGGTGGCTGGCGTCATTATAGGCAAAGCGCTATACAGCGGCAAGATAGATCTAAAACAAGCCTTAAAGCTGGAGGGAAAATAGAGGATGAAAAGTATATGGGTTGGCAATTCTATGGAAGAGTTTTCGGATTCTTTGATAGATCAAGTTAGGTTTAACAGCGATGGTTTGATCCCCGCTATAATTCAGGATGAAGATACTGGCGAAGTGCTGATGCTGGGTTATATGAACCGCGACGCATTGAAAAAAAGCCTTGAAACCGGGATAACCCATTTTTGGAGCAGGACCCGGAGAAAGATATGGATGAAAGGCGAAACTTCAGGCCACATCCAGAAGATAAAGGAGGCATTCATTGACTGCGACGGGGATGCTTTGCTGTTTAAGGTGGAGCAGGTGAAGGCCGCTTGCCATACCGGTTATAAATCCTGTTTTTACCGAGCTGCCGATAAGGCCAGCGGTACATGGATTGTGGAGGGGGAAAGGGTATTTATCCCTGAGGAGGTTTACGCTAATGTAAAAAACTATGGCCAACATAAAATGGACGGTACGAATGAGCGGACTTGTTTGGGAAAGGACGAGAAATCGTGTGGAGGACGAACTTTTACAAATCGAGAGGCATCGGTGCTACATGAGCTGTATGACGTCATAGTGGACAGAAAACTGCATCCAAAGGAAGGGTCTTATACATGCTATCTGTTTGAAAAAGGCATCGATAAGATTTTGAAAAAGGTGGGAGAAGAATCAGCTGAGGTGATCATTGCAGCAAAAAATAGGGTAAAATCTGAAGTCATATACGAAGTGAGTGACCTTATATACCACTTGTTGGTTGTGCTGGTTGAACAGGGCATATCGCTCGAAGAGATATATGATGAATTAAAGAGGCGAAGATAGTATGCAGGATATTAATAAAGATAATGCAAGATTTTGAGAAAAATAAAGAGATAGTTGTATGAAATCCGCTGCTTTTGTTTTTGACATATAATTGTAACTACTGTATACTAGTTATAGTCGGCAGGCGGTGAGACTGAATGATGGCTAGAAGGGGCGGATAAAGTATTGCGCTGCTGATGCTAGCAAGGAGTGAATAGGCCATTTAGGAAGGGCGATAGGCCTCGGTAGCTCAGTCGGTAGAGCAGCGGACTGAAAATCCGCGTGTCGGTGGTTCGATTCCGCCCCGAGGCACCATGAAAAAAGATAATATGCGGGAATAGCTCAGTGGTAGAGCGTCACCTTGCCAAGGTGAAAGCCGCGGGTTCGAGTCCCGTTTCCCGCTCCAGTATGGCGCCGTAGCCAAGTGGTAAGGCAGAGGTCTGCAAAACCTCGATTCCCCAGTTCGAATCTGGGCGGCGCCTCCAATTTTTGCCGGAGTGGCGGAACTGGCAGACGCACAGGACTTAAAATCCTGGGGTCTGAAGAAGGCCGTGCCGGTTCGAGTCCGGCCTCCGGCACCAGAATTTAAAGGGTTCCAGGGCTTTATTAAGGTCCTGGAATTTTTATTTTGGGTCAAATTTATGATAAATCTTTCATTTAACTGCAAAAAGATGAGATTTATTTTCAATCAAATTTTTGTTATCTCCGTCTCAAACAACAAAAATGGAGTAATTGAGAGAAACGACGTGATAAGATTTGATCGGGAGAGATGTATTTACAGAACTGATATCGGCTATATGGAATTCCATTAAGATCGGGTTTGTTGCTGGCAGCGTTGCAACGTTTAGCTGATGAACCGACGTCCATGATCGATGCTTGTTCTCGTTCAACGA
>JAMNZI010000086.1 GCA_023622385.1 Bacillota bacterium
AATAACGGGGCTTGCTGTTGACCCTGAAAAAGTAGAAGAAGGATATCTGTTTATTTATGACCCTGAAATGACGCAGCTTTCTTATGAAGAGGCAGTGAAGCTCGCCTTTGAAAGAGGGGCTGTAGCCATATGTATTGGACAGGATCGAGAGATGGTCCCTTTAAACGTGACTTTTATCAAGACCTATCATATTAATCGCTTTATATCGGCGGTGGCAAGGAATTTTTATAACAACCCATCTCAAGTCATAGAGCTTGTGGGGATAACCGGTTCTCATGGCAAAAGCACTATTGGCTGGATGATCAAATCGGTGCTTGATGCTTCAAAGCAAAATGGAGTGATCATCGGTAGCACCTATTGTCAGATGAACGATGAACCTTGCAGGCTCTTTAAGAATGCCATCTTTCCTTTAACATTAAATCCTTTGTTGCACGAAGCAATTGAGAAGGGTATTCGTATCGGTGTGGTAGAGTGCTCTTATACCGCTATTATTAAAGACTTGTTGAGGCATATATGGTTTGACAGCATAATCTATACCGATCTTTACACATACTTCCAGAATCGCCGGACTGATAGCCATTATTTAGAAATAAGGAAGACTTTGATAGATCATTTGAAGAGCGTAAACTCTCCTATAATCTTAAATGTGGACGATTATTATGCCAGTCAGCTTAAAGGGCGTACATTAGTGGGCTATGGTATTTGCCATCAAAGCTATGTTAATGCGCAGGATATACGTTTAACATCTCATGGCAGTCGCTTTACCGTAAAGACTTCACAGGGCAGTTGGGATATCGTGCTCCATGTGCCTGGAATACACAACGTATACAATGCCTTAGCTACCATTGCCTGGTGCTTAAAGAAAGGCATAGATGTGGAGCTTATAAAGCGGGGGCTTGAGAATTTCGAGAGTGGAGTGCCTGTTGATATAGGAAATGACGTTTACAGGAACGTAGATGTATACGTAAGGGATACGCTGGATGTAGATGAGCTTGACGTTTTGTATTCTAGATTGAAAGCTAAAACGGAAGGAAAAATGGTGACGCTTTTTCCTGTGGATGGACATATTGAGGTATCAAAATACAGGGAAATAGGACAAGTAGTCAATCGACATAGTGATCACTGTATATTGGTGACCGATTATGCTTACCATAGCTCCATGGATAAAGCTTTTAATATAGCACAGCAAATGGGAAATACAGCTATAGGGCATGAGATGGATTGTTATAAAGCCATTCAAAAGGCTGTGGAGCTAGCTGGAGAAAAAGGCTGTGTACTGGTGTTATCTCTACCTGATTTTAATGAGAGATCTTAAGGCTTTACGCAATTAGCAAGGGGGATAGATATGGAAATCAGGGATTTTCTGGCCCAATTGGTGGCCATACCGGGGATATCGGGCAATGAGGAAGCAGTCGCTCAGGTAATATCCCGGGCGTTTGAGCCGTATTGCCAGGAGGTCAAGATAGATCGGTTTTATAACGTGTACGGGCATAAGACCGACATCATAAAAGAGGATATGCCTAAGGTCATGATTGCCGCTCATATGGATGAGATAGGCCTTATGGTGACTGATATTGACGAAAAGGGTTTTATAAAGTTTACCACCGTTGGCGGGGTGGATCCGCGCATACTGCTGGCTCAAGAGGTAGAGGTCCATGGAAAGCAGAAGCTGTTTGGCGTTATAGGAGCCAAGCCGCCCCATATACAGCTACCAGAGGATGCCAAGAAAGCTATCAAGATAAAGGACATGGCTATAGATGTGGGATTGCCTTATGAAAAGGTGAAAGAGCTTGTCAGCATAGGCGATGCCATTACCTTTGTAAGCCCATTGACTGATTTGAGGGGACAGATGGTCAGCGGAAAGTCGTTGGATGACAGAGCGGGAGTAGCGGTGCTCCTTCAGACCATGAAGGAACTGGATGCCTTGCGCTTTGCTGCCGACGTGTTCTTTGTAGCTACCGTCCAGGAAGAGGTGGGCGTGCGGGGGGCCACCATAAGCGCATACAAGCTGGAGCCCGATATAGGGGTTGCCATAGATGTCACCCATGGCGATATGCCGGATGCGCCCAGGGACGAGACCTTTTCCATGAATAAGGGGCCGGTCATTGCGGTAGGGCCCAACATGCATCCTAAGCTAACACAGAAGCTGATGGACGTGGCCAAGGAATATGGGATGGATTACATGGTAGAGGTAGAACCGAGGCCCACCGGTACCGATGCCCGGGCCATTCAAATATCCCGTCGGGGAGTACCGACAGTTCTCATTGAGATACCTTTGAGGTACATGCACACTACGGTGGAGACCTTGAATTTAAGCAGCATCAAACAGGCGGCGAGGTTGCTGGCGCGCTTTATCGCTTCGTTAAAGGAGGGTTGGAATGAATGGCTGAGTTACTGAAGAGGTTGACCGAAACCGGTGGCGTATCCGGGGATGAAGGCAGGGTCCGCCAGCTTATAAAGCAGGAAGTGTCACCCTTTGTCGATGACATATACACCGACAGGATGGGTAACCTTATAGCCTATAAGAAGGGCACAAACAGCGATAAAAAGGTCATGCTGTGCGCTCACATGGATGAAGTGGGGTTTATAATAACCGGGATAAGCGAAGATGGCATGTTGAAGTTTAAGGTGGTAGGGGGAATAGATCCCCGAGTTCTGGTATCCAAAAGGGTGCTGGTGGGTGAAAAAGGCCATGCCGGGGTTCTGGGAATTAAGGCCATTCACCTTCAAGAGCCCGAGGAACGGGAGCACGCCGTTAAAGTGAGGCAGATGTACATAGACATAGGCGCTACCTCGAAGGAAGAAGCCTCTCAGGCAGTAAAGCCGGGAGATTATGCGGTATTTGACAGCCGGTATGTGGAGTTTGGCCATAACAAGGTCAAGGCAAAAGCTCTGGACGACAGGGCGGGTTGTGCGGTGCTCGTCGAGCTCATAAGACAAAATCAAAGATACGATTTCGATTTATATGCCTGTTTCAGCGTTCAGGAAGAGGTGGGATTAAGGGGAGCTGAAGTTCTAGGATACAGCATAAATCCGGATATAGCTATAGTGGTTGAGGGTACCACTTGTTCCGATGTGCCGGGGGTGGATGAGCATCTCTATACAACGCTAATGGGAAAGGGACCTGCCATTACCATCATGGATGCTTCCTTTTATGCCAACAAGGAATTGGTGGAGATGCTTGTGAAGGCTGCCCAGAAGGAGGGAATCCCTTTCCAGTTTAAAAAGGGCGCAACAGGTGGAAATGATGCTGGAAGGATCCATCTGGCCAGGGAGGGTATAAAGGCTGCAACGGTATCCATACCATGCCGATATATACACAGCCCATCATCAGTTATGGATTTAGGTGACTATGAAAATACGATAACTTTGATCTCAGCCTTTCTGAAAGGATGTGAATTGTGATGAGAGAGCTTCTGAAAAAGTTAACAGAGGTATACGGCCCTTCGGGCAATGAGGAGATCATTAGGGAAGTTATCCGCCAGGAAATGGAAAGCTTTGTGGACGAGATAAGGATAGATGCGTTGGGTAACTTAATAGCCATCAGAAAGGGCAGCGGCAAAAAGGTCATGCTGGCCGCGCATATGGATCAGATAGGGTTTATGGTAACCCATATCGATGACAAGGGATTTTTAAGGTTTACAAGGGTTGGCGGGATCTCGGTCAGGGACAGCATACGCCGCAGGGTGATGTTCAAAAATGGAGTTACCGGCGTGATAAGCTATGAAGGGGACATTGACGATATAAGGGACATAAAATTTGAGAGAATGTACATCGATATTGGGGCTTCCGGCCTCAAGGAGGCCGAAAGCATGGTGTCCATAGGGGATGTAGCAGTCTACTACTCTGCTTTTGCCGAAAATTGTGGCAGATACATCGGAAAGGCCATGGACGATAGAGCGGGATGCGCGCTGCTAATAGAGACCGCAAAGCGGCTTCAATCTTCTCCCCATGAGATATACTTCGTGTTTACTGTGCAGGAGGAGGTGGGGGTCAGGGGTGCGACGACCTCGGCATATGCGTTGAACCCCGATATCGGCATTGCGGTAGATGTGACGCTCACCGGGGATACGCCAAAATCCAGGCCTATGGCTGTGAAGCTTGGGGGCGGACCTGCCATTAAAGTAAAGGATGCTTCGGTGCTGGCTCATCCCAAGGTTAGAAATTTGATGGTCAGCAGGGCACAAGAGGCCGGGATACCTTACCAGATGGAGATACTGGAGAGCGGCGGTACCGATGCCGGAGCAATTCATCTTACCAGAGAAGGTATACCTTCAGGAGTCCTTTCAATCCCGTGTCGGCATGTACATAGCGACAGCGAGATGGTGGACGCATCTGATATGGAAAATGGCGTAAAGCTTATGTTGCGTATATTGGAGGGTGAAATAGAAGTTTAAGTTATGATTGTATTTCATGTAGCTTGGACAGGCAGGAATTTCTTTATATGGGCTGAGCAGGAGCTTGGTTCATGTACTCAAAAGAAGAGAGGGAGGCCGCCTAAAAATCCCGGCGGAGTACCCCACACCTTCCAAGCTCCTGTAAGCAAAATTCTTTCATTGCTTTCTCTTTTATATCCCGGTGTTGATTGGGGTAAAGTAGCTAAAGAGGACAAACTATGGCTCTTGTTGCCTACGGGAAAGCGTATGCCGTTGCCTTCACCGGGACTGTCTGCGGGATCTGAAAATTGGGAATACAAGTTGGCCGGTTGGGAGATAACCGGCTTATCTGTTCCCATACCCACTTTTATCGAAGCTATAGTGGCCTGTAATAATGATGAGCAGTATGGCGATGAGGATGATAGTGGCGATGGTCATTTAATTTTTGGTGAAGATTGGAATTTTTGGGTACTGTGCGGGCGGTTTATGTTGCGTATGCTGTGCCGCCAGAAATTCATTCCTTCTTTAGCCCCCGGGGAAGAAGGGGGAGTGGTGGCTGTATGGCAGCCGGTTTTTGAGGATCCTGAGGATCGCGGGATTTTAAAACGGCTTATAAGCGCTATGCCTCCGGTATGCTGCGGTGTGATTAAGGAGCCCAAGCAGGATGGCAAACTGGCAATGCCATACGACGTCATCATGGATTATTTGCGGGTAACTACAGATGAGCTCATCCGTACCTGGCTGGGCGATGTTAGCCAACCTGATCAAAATGCCCCTGTTGAGAGGAAATGGCTGTATGCTCTAAGGGGTAAAGATCGCTGCATTGTTGCATCTAAAAGGCAAATTGAAGGATTGGTGAAAGGGCTTAAAGAGTGGACTGCGGTCTTGAGAGAGAACAGGGGAAGTTTCCGTACCTGCCTGCGCCTTGAAGAGCCCAAAGATGGGAGCGAAAACTGGTATTTGTCCTTTCACCTTCAGGCCACCGATGATCCGAGCTTGCTAGTATCGGCGCGAGATGTATGGCAGATGAACGGAAAGGTTATTACCTTGCTCAACAGGCAGTTTGAGCACCCGCAGGAGAGGTTGCTTGAAGACTTAGGGAAAATCCTTAAGATATATCCGCCCCTTGAGAGAGGACTTATGGAGCCTCGCCCTGAGGGGATGTTTCTTACTACCGACGAGGCGTATTTTTTCTTAAAGGAGATATCGGTATTGCTTCAGGATAGTGGATTTGGAGTTATAGTCCCTTCTTGGTGGCGAGAGAGGAAGAAAAGAATGCCTGGGGTGAGATTGAAGCTTTGTCCTACTCATGATCACTCAGGCGTAGAGTCGATTGAAAAGCTTGGCCTGAATTCCATTGTGGAATTTGATTGGAAATTATCCATTGGCGAAGAAACCATTGACTATGAGGAGTTTAAGCAACTGGCTGCGCTGAAGAAACCCTTGGTGTGCATTCGCGGGCAATGGGTGGAGCTCAATCCGAGGGATATTGAAGCCGTGATGAGGTGGCTGGAGAAGCAGAAAGGACTAAAAAAGGTATCGCTAAAGGAAGCCCTTGGGATGGTAATGTGCGTTGAGGACGAAGGCCCGGACATTACCGGCATAGATTCTGAGGGATGGCTGCATACCTTTCTGCAGGGATTGGCGGGCAGTGAATGCTACACCGTCCTCGATACCCCACCGGGCTTTTGCGGTAAATTGAGGCCTTATCAGATTCGTGGGTTTTCCTGGCTGGTTTTTTTAAGAACACGGGGGTTTGGGGCATGCCTAGCTGATGATATGGGGCTGGGCAAGACGGTGCAGCTGATTGCTATGCTGCTTTATGAGAGGGAATGTCTAGGAGTGAGGGGACCTACACTGCTCATATGCCCTACATCAGTGGTGGGCAACTGGCTGCGAGAAATAGAGCGTTTTGCTCCCGGCTTGAAGACTTTTATTCATCACGGTACCGATAGGGCTACGGGTGACGAGTTTGTCGAAAAAGCATCCAGTCATGACTTAGTCATAAGCACTTATAATCTGGTACACAGGGATTTGGATATCCTGTCCATGGTCAATTGGGAGGGCATCGTGCTGGATGAAGCACAAAACATAAAGAACCCTTCTACCAAACAGGCTCAGAGCGTACGTAAACTGAAGGGAAAATATAGGATTGCCCTTACGGGAACTCCTATAGAGAACCGACTAATGGAGCTTTGGTCTATCATGGAGTTTTTAAATTCCGGGTATCTAGGTAGCCGTGAAAGCTTTCGTAGGAAGTTTGTTATCCCGATTGAAAAGCATGGGGATGAAAGGCGCGCTTGGCAGCTCAAGCAACTGATCAAGCCTTTTATATTGAGACGCGTAAAAACCGATCCCGCCATCATTAAGGATCTGCCACTTAAGCAGGAAAATAAGGTTTACTGTACCCTGACCAGAGAACAGGCTACCCTTTATCAAGCGGTACTTGAGGATACTATGAAGCGCATAGCCGCCTCGAGGGGCATTGAGCGCAGGGGATTGATTTTATCGCTACTTACCAAGCTCAAGCAGATCTGCGACCACCCCGCCCTGTTTTTAGGTGACAACAGCTCGTTTGGTAACAGGTCAGGCAAGCTTATGCGCTTGGTTGAGATGCTTGATGAGATATTAAGCGAAGGGGATAAAGCGCTCATATTTACCCAGTATGCCAAAATGGGCAAGCTGCTCCAGACCTATCTACAAAGCGCATTTCGGCGGGAGGTGTTGTTCCTCCACGGTGGCGTTCGAAAGGATAATAGGGACCGCATGATAGAACAGTTTCAAACCCAAGAAGGCCCCGATATATTCGTGCTATCCTTGAAAGCAGGAGGAGTAGGATTGAATCTTACCCAGGCAAACCATGTTTTCCATTTTGACAGATGGTGGAATCCCGCTGTGGAGAATCAAGCCACTGATCGCGCTTTTAGAATCGGACAGCACAAGAACGTGCAGGTGCATAAATACATCTGTATAGGCACTTTAGAGGAAAAGATTGATATGCTTATTGAGAAGAAGAGGGATTTGGCCGATAAGGTGGTGGGCACCGGTGAGGCGTGGCTCACCGAACTCAGCGACGATGAGCTGAGAAATTTGTTCGCTCTTGAAAGCGAAGCTGTGCGAAATGAATAGGAGGGACAAAGGATGGCTTGTAGGGGGAAAAAGGCCTTTGGCTCCAATTGGTGGGCCAAACAATGGCTGGAGGCTTTGGAGTCCTGTGGATGGGATAGCCGTCTGACTCGAGGTAGAGCCTATGCAAGAAACGGGAATGTGCTTAATGTAGAGATATCACCTGGAAAGGTAGAAGCGCATGTACAGGGCAGCAGGAAAATTCCTTATAAAGTGGAGATTTCTGTGAAAACCCTGTCGCAGTGCGAATGGGAACAGGTACTGGATGCGTTGGCCAGCAAAGCGATATTTTCGGCAAAGCTTTTGTCAGGCGAGATGCCTGACAATATAGAGGAGGCCTTTTCTGCGCTGGAGGTTTCCCTATTTCCCCGGTGTGCCATAGAGCTGTCTGCCCACTGTACCTGCTCCGACTGGGCCAACCCCTGCAAACACATAGCAGCAGTCTGTTATATCCTCGCCCAGGAGTTTGACCGGGATCCTTTTCTGCTGTTCAAGCTAAGGGGGATGAGCAGAGAACAGATTATGGAAGCTATTCGTAACAGGAGGACAAGCGCCGCTCAACCGATGGCGGCAAAAAAGGAGGAAGATTTGCCTAAGGAAGTTGAAAGGGAGTATAATTTACAGAATGATGAGGTATCGTTAGAAGAAAAAATTGATGAAAAGGTAAAGCCGGTTGGATGTAGTTCACAGCATGACCATGTGTCGCTTATCAATTATTGGACTGGTAAGATGAAAAGCATGGATATAAAGATAGTTGTTGAGCCTCCTCTGGTGGAACAATCCATTTTGAAAAGGTTGGGTGAACCTCCCTTTTTGGCAGGAAAGATGGATATGATAAGGCAGTTGGAGCGGGACTATAAGAAGGTGCTTTTAAAAGCTATTACGGTGGGATATAAGGATTAATGATGGGATGATTCCTTAAATGTACTTTGTGTTGATAAATTGATGGGCGATATTTATAATAGAGGTAACCGATTACCTGCATAATTTGAATGGTAAATCCGTTTAAGCGGAAAGGAGAAGGTGAGATTTGGCTACCATATACGATATAGCTAAAAAAGCAGGAGTCTCTGTAGCTACCGTATCTCGAGTATTAAACGGCGTTGATCACCCCGTAAAGGAGGAGACGCGTCAGAAGATAATCGATGCTGCCAAAGAGCTGGGATACAGGCCCAATAAAATTGCCAAAAGCCTCGCACATCGCCGCACATATACGGTGGCTCTGCTCATTCCAGCATTACCAATAATTTTTATACCGAGATTGCGGAGGTAATTGAGCAGAAATTAGGCGAAAAAGGATACAGCACTTATTTGTGCAACACCCAGCGCATGATCGAAAGGGAGACGCAGTATGTAGACGATCTTATAGCCCGTAAGGTCGATGGAGTGATATTTAGCCCAACGCGGGTGAAACCCGAAGACAATTTGGTGAATGCCAGAAATTTGGAAGAGCTCAGAAAAAATGGCATAGCGGTTGTAGCCTTTGGTAGCCATTTTAGCGATGTCAGCCAGGTATACATCAATACGTATGAAGGCGCCTTGGAAGCTACTCGATACCTTTTAGAGTTGGGGCATAGGCGGATTGGCTTTATAGATGGTTTGGAGGCCGGTACTAGGAAGAGCCGGCGCAGGGGCTATATAGATGGGTTGAAGATGGCAGGTATAGAAGTAGATGCTAATCTCATTGTGTCTGGGAATCTTGAGATGGACGGGGGATACGAATGCGTCAGGAAGCTGATGCGGATTGCGGACCCTCCTACTGCCATAATAGCTGTGAACAACCTTATGGCTATAGGGGCCTTGAAAGGCGCTAAAGATATGGGCATAGATGTACCGGGGGAGTTGTCCATCATTGGGTTTGCCAAGAATAATCGAACTGAAAACCAAGCTTATAGTTAGGGCCTCATGCTCCAGGAAGAGATAGAGCACATCGTTGGATAGATGCCCGTTTTAAACTAAACGGGCATCATTTATTTTTATTGACCATTGAAAAAGCCTGTTCTTATGCAATTTTGTGTAATGTAGCTATAATATGGTATGCATGTGTTAAAAGGAGGGTGGTGCAAGAAATATTTAATATCTGTGTAATATTTTCTTAACAATTTATTTTACGGAGATTTACTTATTTGACAGTATATGAAAGCACACCCTATAATAGTAATCAATTCAGAATTCAGCTTATGGGGGTGCAGAGCAAGTGCGATATACTTTATGTAGGGTCAGCATTCACAGGCTGGTTATTGCCGCAACCATCTTGGCGTTTTTATTGTTACCCTTAGGACGAGCATGGGCTGCATACCCTGTACTATCGCTGGGAAGTAGGGGTGATGCTGTTGCCCGTCTGCAGCAAGAGCTCAAAAATCAGGGATATTATACTTACTGGCAGGTTACGGGATATTATGGTTCCATTACCAGGGATGCGGTTATGAAATTCCAACGTGCAAAGGGACTTGCGGTGGATGGAATTGCAGGTCCTGCTACTCAATCGGTCCTTTATGGTAACAAAAGCGGGTACCGCACTTTAAAGTTTGGCATGAGAGGTGATGATGTTTCTCGGCTTCAGAGTGCACTCAAACAGCAGGGGTATTTCCATGCCAATGTCACCGGGTATTATGGCAAGATCACCGAAAATGCCGTGATAGCCTTTCAAAAGGCCAAGGGGCTGAGAATTGATGGGATAGCAGGCCCCCAGACTCAGAATGCGCTATATACAAGTCAGGTGGCATCGCAGCAGTCTACCAGCCGTGGTGATTCTTCATCCAGGAAAGTGTCAGATGACCTATTCTGGTTGGCTAGAATTATACATGCTGAAGCTGCTGGTGAGTCCTATATAGGTAAGGTGGCGGTTGGCAGCGTTATAATGAATCGCGTAAGGTCTCCCAATTTTCCTAACACAATATATGGCGTCATATTTGAACATTACAAGGGTATACCGCAGTTTAGCCCTGTACAGGACGGTACCATATACAACACGCCCAGCAGTGAAAGCTACCGAGCCGCTCAGGAGGCTTACTATGGATCAAAGCCCGTGGGAGATGCTTTGTACTTCTTCAATCCGGCCAAGGCAAGCGGTGACTGGATTGTGAAGAATAGGACATATATTACTACCATAGGAAACCATGCTTTTTACAGGTAATCTTGCACAAATGAAGTGGGCGCGAGGGGGAAGTGATCCCCCTCAATTTATTTATTGGGAAAGGATTTCTCATTTGGTATAGCTTTAAATCATCTAAACAATTTGTTTATAATGGTCAATCTTATTTCGAATATTAACAGAGCGTTCAAGCTCATGAAGTTAATAATAGCTGTGAAATTTAAACGGAGGTTTACGTATTTTACCTCATTTTTGACTATTGACAACAGTTTGGAGGTTTGATATTATAAACCTACATAGTAAGGCATGCCAAGGGCTTTTCCTATGAGGCGCTTTTGGCATGATGAGATGAGACGAGAAGAGATGAGAAAGGGGAGAGGAGACGTGAAAAATTTAAGGGATTTTGTTTTAGCGGGACTATTGCTTGCGATTGGGGTGGTGTTGCACTATATCACGCCTTCGACAGGTACACCCGTGAAGCCGGATTTTCTTCTGGCCATGCTGTTTTTATGCCTGCTGTGCTTTGAGGACGCCAAAGTGGGATTTGTAGCGGGGCTGGCAGCAGGCGTGCTGTCGGGCCTTACCACCAACACGCCAGGAGGGTTTTTACCCAACCTCATTGATAAGATAATTACTGTTGGTACCATAATAAGCGGGTCTGTGTTCTTGGGCACAGCAATTGCACTGGGAGTTCTTCCGGCAGAAGTGTTTGTAGCCGCGTTTGTAACCGCTGTGCTTCCCGCTACAGTAGGTAATGTGGTGTTGGTGGCATTGCTGTTTGGGGCTTTAATGCAGACCGGCAGGCTTTATCAGAAGGCTACGCGAAAGGTTTCGTCCTAGTGGCCATCGTGAAGGGCGTTTTATAAATGGCCATTTGTGCCAGCGGATAAAAAGGTGAAGTTAAACATTTAAGGCAATAAACCTCCTTGGGATTTTGGCAGAGTGCTGACCCAAGGGGGCTTTTTTATGAAAAAATTCAGTTGGGGGTGTGATCAATGAAAATTTTAACCGGTGGGTTTTATGAAAAAATTCAGTTGGGGGTGTGATCAATGAAAATTTTAACCGGTGGGAAGGTTTATCTTGAAGGAGAATGGAAATGCGACGTAGATGTAGTGCTGGAGGATGGCAAAATTTTGGATGTTGCCCCTAAAGGAAAGTATGCTGAGGGGGAAGTTATAGACGTTGAGGGGAGTTATATATGCCCGGGATTTATAGACATCCACGTTCATGGATGTAAAGGCAGGGACGTCATGGACGGCAGCGTGGAATCCCTTGAAGTTATGGCTGAGTTCATGGCTATGCACGGTACCACAGCTTTTTTGGCCACCACTACAACTCATGGGCGGGAAGAGATATTCAATAGTTTGAAAGCGGTAGGTGATGCTTTACATAAGGATATTAAAGGAGCTCAAATTCTTGGAGTCCACCTGGAAGGCCCTTTTATCAACCCCGAGGCAAAAGGTGCTCATGATGAAAAATATATACTTACTCCCAGCCGTGAGAGTTTTAGAGAGCTGGTAGGGGATTACGAGGGTATCATAAAGAGGGTTACCATGGCTCCCGATGTTGAAGGGGCAAAGGAGCTGGTAAATTATTTAACGGGTAGGGGCATAGTGGTGTCTATGGGGCATACAGTGGGCACTTATGAGCAGTGTATGGCGGGGTTCGAGTGGGGAATGACCCACGTTACTCACTTGTACAATGCTATGTCGCCCTTGAAGCACAGGGAACCCGGCGCAGTGGGTGCGGCTTTTGATAGAGATGGGGTGACGGTAGAGCTCATCGCTGATCTGATTCATGTGCATCCGGCCGCCCTGAGGATTGCGGTAGCTGTGAAGGGCAGCGACAGCGTGGCCCTTATCACTGATGCTATGTCGGCTACGGGAATGGGCGATGGTGACTATATCTTGGGTGGGTTGGAAGTAGTAGTAAAAGAAGGGGTAGCTCGATTAAAGGAGAGAGGTAATCTTGCAGGCAGTACCCTTACCCAGGATCAAGCCCTGCGCAATATGGTTTTAATAGGAATACGGCTGGAGGATGCCGTTAAAATGCTTACTGAAGTACCGGCTGATATCATAGGCATCGGAGATAAAAAGGGCAGGATAAAGAAGGGCTTTGATGCTGATCTGGTCATTTTGAATGAAAAGCTGCATGTCAGTAAGGTATTTATAAAAGGAGTGCAGATTGAGCTATAACATTTAGCTGTAACATTTAATGGGGGATACGATGCTGTGAAAGGCAAATTTTTGCTTTTTAAGGAGCTAGATATTACACAGGAGCTTAGGGAAGACCTCAATAGGATTACATGGGGAGGTATCTTGGGCATAGTGTTTTTTGTATGCCTGAACGGTGCCCCCTTTGCTGGCTTTGTACGTGCTCTTGGCGTCAGCGAGCTGATGTATGGCATTCTGATGTCGCTTCCGGTGGTGAGTGGCGTATTTCAGGTGCTGGCGGCTTATGTGTTGGAGTCCACAGGGGCCAGGAAAAAGCTGTTCTTGATAGGCGGCATGTTTCAGCGCCTTTCCATAATTCCCGTGGTACTCCTTCCGCTTGTAATTCCTGAAGAACTGAAAGGGTTGACCATAAGCCTTATAGTGTTCTTTTTGTTGGTTTCTGCAGTGGGCGGTGCCTTCAACGGCGTGACCTTTATATCCTGGATGGCGGCACTTGTTCCATTGAAAATACGCGGCCGATTTTTCAGCCAGCGGCAGATGATGTTCACCATTACCGGCATGGTGGGGGGAGTGCTTGTAAGCTGGGCACTGGATCGCATGGGCGGTTTTGTTGGCTTTGCGGTGGTATTCAGCATAGTGACTATATTTGCTGTAATGGATATCCTTTGTTTCATCCGGGTGTATGACCCGCCAATGGTAAAACCGCAGCATCAGCTGTGCCTGAAAAAGATGTGGAGCGTTGCGTTGCAGCACTCAAATTTCAGGCGGTATTTGATTTTTTGGGCGGTATGGGTGTTTGGCATCAGTATTGCCGGGCCATTTTTTAGTGCTTACATGATCGATTATTTGAAGATGAGCTACCTGGAAATCACCATCTATACTCAGGTAGTTAGCAATATCCTCACTATACTTGTCATACGAAAGTGGGGCATGCTGGTTGATATGTTTGGCAACAAGCCGGTACTGCGCATTTGCGGTACCGGGGTGTCTGCTCTTCCTTTTCTATGGCTGCTGGCCACTCCGGAGAATTATATGATCATTCCTTTTATACACGTTTTTACCGGCATATTCTGGAGTGGGATTGATTTGACCTCCAATAACCTGGTAATGAGCCTTTCACCTGACGAAAACCGCTCGTTTTATGTGGCTAGCTTTTCAATGGTGACATCGGTGGTGGGCAGTGTAGTGGCTTATGCCCTTGGTGGCTTGTTTATGGAGGTTACAGCTGAACTGGCCAGAAATTTAGATATTGTAATTTTTGGGCATCGACTTACCAATTATCATATGCTGTTCATACTTTCTGCTGTCATACGGTTTATAGCCATAACCTTCCTGGTGTCTCCCATACATGAAGATGAATCGGTTGAGCCTAAGGAGATGATTCGCCGTT